>CALDEO010000033.1 GCA_937942465.1 uncultured Saprospiraceae bacterium | reverse complement strand
TTCTGAGGAATGGGATATCTGGCGTTAAAGCAACGTAAGATTCGGGTCTCAAAATGATATCTTCTTGTATGATGTCATCATCATCTTTTTGAGCATTGACGATGATAAGACCGTTTAGATTGATTGTTTTGCTTGATTTATTATAAATTTCAACAAAGTCCTCTCCATTAGGGTATGGGTCAAACAGTATTTCATTAATCACTAGATCTCCTACTGTAGGTGCTACGGTGACACTAAAGTCTATACTCTGGCTTGAGCCAATATTACCAAAGAGATCCTTAATATTATTCGCCGTAAGGGTGTAATCTATACCGCTCTCAAATGGTAAAAATGTCAAAGTAACCTTATTGCCATTGGTAGGGTCAAAGTCGATTTCGATAGGCATCTGCCCATCGCTGAGTACATAGTTGCTTGTATTTATGACCTCATTAGGGTCTAGACTTTCGTCAAAACATAAAACAATAGTTTGATTGTCGAGTAGATTATAACTGAGCAGGCTAGGTCCTTGCGTATCGGGTAGTAGCTCGTTGATACCTATGTCATCAAAGAAAAACTTGTCGATACGAGTAGATGAGTATGAGCAGTTAAAACCAAAATAATGATCACCGGATAGATCGGGAGTATCCCACATGACCATAAAGTCCTCAGATAATACTGCGGAGCCACTATAGTTAACGGACAGCGTCCATATATCATCAGAGGTCTTGATCATGCGCATACGAGCTGTAGCAGGATCAGATCCCAATGCTGCTAGCGTGCCTGCTGCTATTTCGGTGGTGTTGCCGCCTTTGTTTTCAAAAAAGTGAAAAGCATCATCAGATCCTGTCTCACCAATCTCGAGAGTGTAGCTGTCATCAGTGACTTGATCTTTCCACAAGGTGATGATCAATTTATTGGTGTTGGATGGTGCAAAGTCCATATTGAAATAGAGATCCCAAATGATAGAATCGCTGAACGTAGTCACAATACCTATCTCAGAAGTACCTGCGGCAGGGGCCATCAGTTGCATCTCAAGATTGGTGTTAACGACAAAATTGCTGGTCTCTCCAACCCATGTAGGATTGCTATTAAAATCGCCATCATCAAAGCTTTCATTGAGCTGAGCTGATAAAATGCTTGCTGTGAAGCACAGAATTGCGATAATTATTCGTTTATTCATAAGCTAAAATTAAGCTATTATCTAATTGGGCACTAAATTTGACCAATTATATATTAACACAACGTAAAATTTTTATTAAAGTATGCGAGTTGCTATAGTAGGTGTAACAGGATTAGTAGGGACAGTGATGCTGCAAGTATTGGAAGAGTTTGACTTGCCAATAACTGAATTATTGCCAGTTGCATCGGCAAGATCTATCGGTAAGAAGGTGTCTTATAAGGGCACTGAGTACACCGTTATGTCTATGCAAGATGCCATAGATGCAGTACCTGATATTGCGATTTTTTCGGCAGGAGGGAGTACTTCATTAGAGTTTGCTCCAATGTTTGCTGAGAAAGGAACATTTGTCGTAGATAACTCTTCGGCATGGAGAATGGATGAAACTAAAAAACTCATTGTCCCAGAAATAAATGCAGATCAGCTTACGCAAAATGATAAAATCATTGCAAATCCAAACTGCTCTACAATCCAAATGGTCACTACACTTGCACCATTGCATCGTAAGTATGGGATCAAGAGACTAGTCATATCGACATATCAGTCATATACAGGTACGGGTAAAGTAGCTGTAGATCAATACGATAGAGAACGTGCTGGAGAACCGTTTGATAAAGAGAAGGCTGCGTATGATCATCCGATCTTTGCCAATTGCATCCCGCATTGTGATGTATTCATGGATAATGACTATACCAAGGAAGAGATGAAGCTCGTCGGAGAGACTAGAAAAATATTGAGTGATCCATCGATACGCATTACTGCAACAGCCGTGAGAGTTCCTGTTAATGGTGGGCACTCTGAGTCTGTAAATGTGGAATTTGAAAAACCATTCGACATAAAAGAGTTAAAGTCGGTGTTGTCAGCAGCGCCAGGTGTTACTTTACAAGATGATCCATCGTCTTCTATATATCCGATGCCATTATATGCAAAAGATAAGAATGATGTGTTTGTCGGTAGGGTGAGGAGAGATGAATCAATAGATAATGGTCTCAATATGTGGATCGTGTCTGATAATTTAAGGAAGGGAGCTGCAACAAATGCGGTTCAAATTTGTATGTATTTACATAAGAATGGCATGTTAAATGCTATACAATAGAAATATCGATTAGAATAATATACTGAATGTGCCTGTGGATCTGATAGATCAGGAAATAGACACTAGCTTAAAACGATTACCATGAAAAACAAGATTGTACTTTGGGCAGCCAAAGAGAATGATGAGAAAATCTTATTAGCACTAGAGTTAGTACCTAAGGAAGATAATGTGAAGATGTACACGTTTTCAGAAGCACTAGCAACTGAGGAGTTTTGTAATAAGATGATGAACCTATGGCGTAACGGAACTGATATTCCATTCCCAGAAGGGTATGAGACAACAACAAGAGAGTTGTCTATGACAGAGGATCTACTACCTGCAGATATTAAGGTAGAGCGAACTGATATCATCAATAGAGCGAAGACTGAATGGCACTTTACTGTATTGTCTGCTAAGATGTACGAGATGTACAAGGGAGAGTTAGAAGATATGAAAGATCGTGTATCTAACTTGACTAAGTTTGACAGCGGTATGTGGGAGGAGCTCAAGGGTTTCTGGACCAAAGTACAGGGTCAAGTACGTGAGCGAAACCTATTCAGAGATCATGGTAATGAGTTAAGAGAATCAACGAATGGATTATTCGAACAGTTAAAAGCGTTGCGTAAATCATTGGATGATGAGTTTAGAAAAAAATCGAAAGAGCATATGTCCACGTTTATGGATAAGCTCACAGATGTAGAAGGTAAAATTGAGAAAGGTCTTGGGCTACAGCCAATATTTGATCGATTAAAAAACCTGCAGAAAGAATTTAAAGATATCGACTTCACAAAAGAAGATCGTAGAAAAATATGGAAGCGTCTTGATGGTGCTTTCAAAACTGTGAAAGAAAAGAAGTTTGGTGGATCAGCAGGCGGCGGATCAGGCGACAGCTCAGCACTGAGTAGAGTACAGCGAAGAAGAACTGGCCTATTGGATGCCATCAATAAGATGGAGCGATCTATCCAGAGAGATCGTAAAGATAAGGAATACCAAGATCGTCAGATAGCGACTACAGATAGTCAACTAGAGATGCAACTTAAGCAAGCTAAAGTACAGATGATCAATGAACGATTATCATCTAAGCAAGCTAAGCTAGACGATATGCTTTCAACAAAAGCAGATCTAGACAAGCGGATCGAAAATGAAAAAGTAAAAGATGAGCAACGTAAAGAGAAAGCTAAGGTAGAAGCAGCAAAAGCTGAAATCAAAGCAAAGATCGCTACGGATATAGAAAAAGATGCTGCGGAAAGAAATGCAGAGTCTGACAAGCTTGCAAAAGCAGCTCAGGAAATCGCAGATGCTAAAGGAAAGAAGAAAAAGCCAGTAGCACCTGTTGCAGAAGAAGCATCTAAAGAGCCAACAGAACCTATCGAAGTGGCCGATCTAGTATCACCAGCAGTAGTAGCTGCTAGCGCAATCGCAGTCGCTCCAGCAGCAGAGGCCGTAACAGAGGCCAGTGCAGGAGAT
The DNA here is from genome assembly GCA_937942465.1 of uncultured Saprospiraceae bacterium. Taxonomy (GTDB): domain Bacteria; phylum Bacteroidota; class Bacteroidia; order Chitinophagales; family Saprospiraceae; genus JAHDGW01. Next base: position 263 of record CALDEO010000033.1, on the reverse strand, counting down.
AAAGTAGAAGCGGCAGCCGAAGCCACTAAAGAAGCAGCAACTGAAGGTGTGAAAGCAGCAGAAGATGCAGCAGAGTCTCTAGTAGATAAGATCGAAGATGTTGTTGAAAAAGGTACAGAGATCATAACAGATATCATCGACGCAATCGAAGATAAAGTAGAAGATCTAGTAGAAAAGATCACAGGAGAGGAAGAGGAGTAAATCTTACTTTCTAATCGAAATATAAACGAGCAGCTCTGATGTACATTGGAGCTGCTTTTTTT
>CALDEO010000032.1 GCA_937942465.1 uncultured Saprospiraceae bacterium | reverse complement strand
CATGAATGGGCCTATCGCCGATGCACTTACTCATGTAGGACAGATCGTCTCATACAGACGTAGTGCTGGCAATCCGATCAGTAGTAAGGTCAACGTATTCATGGGTAAGAACCGTGAGTAATACGGATTACTGCTATCTGAAAAACTAATAGTATGGTGACCGCTTTTTGATTTATTACATCTATTTCATCACTATCTTGTTAGAATAGTATAATTTGCGAAAGCATATATGACAAACAAGCAAACCATATTAGATCTTATCGGTAAATCAGAGTCAGCATTGTCACACAATGACTTACTACTGACCCTAGGTGACACCATGAATCGGGTGACCATTTATAGGATCCTAGACAAGCTTGTAGCTAGTGGTCAAGTACATAAGATTATTGATATTGACGGCGTATCTAAATTTGCCTCATGTCATGTCTGTGATGAGCATGATCACCACCACAACCATGTACACTTCAGTTGTACCAAGTGTCAGTCAGTAACTTGTCTTGAAGATGTAGTACCCGCATTCAGCCTACCAGCAAACTATATGGTTGAAGAGATGAATTTTACACTGTCAGGAGTATGCCCTGAGTGTAAATAACCAACGATACACCCAAGTTATAGTTCTCTTCTAGTTTCCAATCTTTCGTGATATTGTCTGTTTTTTTGAAAACGTTTTTCATTACTATTCCAATCCCAATATCCCTTAAGCCCACCCATAATCAGCCAAAAAAAGATGTATGCACTTGCTCCCAATGGGCTGTAATCCTCATTAAATACTATTAGGTTAAAAAGACTTGTTATCACTCCTAAAAGCAAGCCGTAACCGATAACACCATGCCTAAAGATATACTTAACCCTACTTTCTTGTCGCTGCTTTTTCCAATAGTGATAATGTCGTTCTTCTTCTTTCATATTGCTCCATTATAATTCCTCATAAAAATAAAAAAATCCGATAGCAATGTTACCATTACTACCGGATCTATAATTTTTATATCGACTGATAGATTACTTAGAGAAGAAACTCCCTAGCAACTTCATACCCATACCTGCGATCTCATCCATAGCACTACCGTCACCATCTCTATCCAAGATTTTAGTGATTAAGTTGTTGTTAGGATTTTGCTGAGTCACCTGCTTTTGACTTGTAGATAAGAAATCCATCAAGCTATTAGGGTTCATGTTTTGTTGTTTCTTTTGTTGACCTAATACTCCTAGTACTACAGGAGCTAGTTTCATCAACATATTCATAGATCCACTTCTGTTGACACCACTTCCTTTGGATACCATCTCTACAACATTGGTCATATTATCACCCAATAAGTGACTCAATATACCGAAACCATCTGCTGATCTAGAGTTGGCAACTTGACCGCCACCTGTGACTAAGTCCATTACATTACCAAGAATACCACCGTCGTGATCTTTCTCTAAAGCTCCAGAAAGTGCTGCTGCTCCATCAGGAGTTTGGGCATTTTTAGCAACTGCATTCATTAGTGTTTGCATTACTAGGCTAGCTGCTGTACCAGTCTGCTGACGGTTTGCACCACCTGTTTGACTAGTTAAAGAATCGATAAGTCCTTCTGAAAGTTGACCTTGCAATAGGTCCATTAAGTTTGCCATTATTTAGTTTTTTGTTTTGACAATTAGATATTTAATTTACTCGAGTACTACTACATAACACATCCCTTTTAGCAATATTTAATCTAAAATTTCAGTTTTGAAGTACCACGACTCATTGTATATAATGCAAACAATCCACAGAGAATTCCATTAATGCTAATTTTTTTAGCACGGTTGTTGCAATCTATTGTTTTATAGTATATTATATCTTACAATATTATTTAATGCGTTATGAATTTTATTAGAAAACATCTTCTCCTACTAGCTCTACTTTGTCTTACCCTTATCGGGAATACAGCCCCATCCAAACAACTTGCCGCCCTGTACATTGGTCAATATAAAGCCATCGCTGTATCAGAGATGCACCGTACCGGTATACCTGCATCGATCAAGCTAGCGCAAGGTCTATTGGAGTCTAACTGGGGTCGCAGTGATCTCGCATCAGAGGCCAATAATCACTTTGGTATCAAGTGTGGCAGTAGCTGGATCGGACAGACATACCATAAACATGATGACGACTATGACGATAAAGGTGAGCTTATAGCCAGTTGCTTCAGAGCATATTCCGATAGCTACGAATCATATATTGCCCACAGTGATTTTCTATCTGACACGAATAAAGAATATCGATATGGGTTTCTATTTGATATAAAGGATAAAGACTATCGAAAGTGGGCCAAAGGTCTACTCAAGTCAGGTTACGCAACAGATAAGAAATACCCGAGCAAGCTGATCACCATTATAGAACAATACAAGCTCTATGAGTACGATGCAATACCACTAGAAACAGAAAGTCCTATCTATGTTAATCATAGTGAAGAAGCTCCTAGCTCTGTAAAACTAGATCGAAAAGAAAAAAAATCAACACCAAAAAGTAAGACAGTTAACTATGCTATAAGTCATAATAACGAAGCACAAGTTGTACAAGCTAGAGGTGGCGAAACAGTAAAAGATCTCAGTAAAAAATTAAAAATAAACTACAGTCAGATCATCCGATATAATGAAGAGATAACTACTGCTGATCAAGTGCTTGCAGCCAATGAATATGTCTACTTAAGTAAGAAGCCAAAAAAGCTAAAAAAAGGGCATAAAGTACACATTGCAAAAGCAAATGAGGATATGTATGACATCGCTCAGGCATATGGAATCAACCTTAAAAACCTATATCGTATCAATAAACTTAAATCTAAAGATAGCATCACAGAAGGTATGCAAATAAGTCTTCATGATAAAGTCAAAAAAGCACCAAAATCTAAAGATATCGCAAGTAGATCAAACTCGAAGAGATCAAAGACCTCTAGAAAAAAGTCCACTCGATCATCTAAAAAATCAAAATCTAACACATCAAAGGACAAGTACCTATTTGATGCAGACTGGGCTGACAAACGATAAGATGAGCAACTCAATTTCTAAAATTGAATAGATACTCTCTGATAATTAACTATTTATTTTGTGATGATTGTATATCTTAACGGTCTCAAGCTATAACTTATGAAAACCATTTCGACTATTTGTTCTATCCTACTATTAATACTTGGGTTGAATTATACTGCACAGAGTCAGAGCTATAATTTTGGTCTCAGATTGGGACCATCTATAGGCTTTCAACAGTGGAATGGTTTTGATCAAGATCCATTATTTGCATATCATGGAGCTGCTTTTATTGAAAGCTTTACAGAGGATTCTCCTAGTTCGCTATATGCTCAACTAGGGTATTTTACAAGAGGTAGCTCATTTCGAAGTTTCTCATTTAATGGTTTTAGTCTATCGCAGGGATTTCAATTCAATAATATATCCTTGACTGTTGGAGCAAAGAATATTTTTAGAGAATCTGGTTCTTTGAAGTTATTCTATACCGTAGGTATTAGAGGAGATTATACTGTAAGTACCAATCTATCAGATTATGATCGATTTGCATCTCCATTCTACCCTAACGATGAATTCGTCAATAAAATAAACTACGGTCTTTCTATTGGTGGTGGTATTCAATATCAGTTATCAGAGTTTATCGGCGGATCTGTAGAAGTGTCTATCAACCCTGATGTGTCTAAACAGTTTCAACAACCACAGATCGATAATATCCTAAATCCTTATACCAATCAGCAGACTTCAATCGGTGCTAGAGAGATTCGAAATCTATCTATTGATATTAGTTTGAGTATTCGGTTTTTGAGAAAGGTTGAGTATTACTAATCTTCTAACAAAGCGTTTCGTGCAAGGTTATAGCGATGGGTTGCACCCGTCGCTGAGATAATATACCCCTTCAGGGTATGTACATGTCGTTGTGTATTTTGGGTATATTCCCGTAAAGGGTATACAAAAAAAATGCTCTCTCATAAACAGCTCCTACTTTTAGTAACTTGTTTATAAGAAAGCATTTACAATAATTGCTCTACAGGTCGAAACCTGTATCCTAACGAGTCTTTTTATTTTCTTTAATGTTGGATTACAATCTTATCGATTGTCGTATCTCCGCTTGCTGTTGTTATTTCGTAGAGATATACTCCATTGGGTATGTTGTGTATATCTAATTTTCCAGTGTTTTCGATAGCTTTTCTTAAGATGACCTGACCTTGAGTATTCATCAGTGTTACATAGACCGATTGATTATCCGCAGTTCTAATATTAATCACATCAGATGCTGGATTAGGGTATATCTCTAGGCTTGTTGCGAGGCTACTATCTGTATCAAATACGAGTATTGGAGTAACTTCTTGTAAGTCATCTGTGATACTTACATTCTCAGTTAAAGTAGATCCCAGACTTATGGCATCGCTCAAGTTGCTATTGTCTTTTGCATTAAGATGTACATAAAATAGTACGTCATCCTCTTCGATGATATTGGCCTCAGCCGACATCCACAAAAACGACATCATGCCTTTGACCTGATACTTCATATTCACATGATCAGCTTGGATATCTATTGCTCCTTGTGTAATATCTGTGATCTCTATTAGATCAGTGTCCCACTCTATTGTCGATTGTACACCGACTAATTTTAGTAGATCTTTAGCTCTTACCGGCACTTTGTATGATTGGTTTTCTTGTAGATTGAGATCATCCATTTCTAAGGAGATCATGGATCTATTTTCTGATTGATCTTGGTCATTTACATTAAATGAAGCTGATCCATTGACATCACCGATTTTGACCAATGTATACTCTGCATATGGAAAAGGGTACTGGATTGATTCAATTTCAATTGTATTCGTGACTCCTACAATACTTGAGTTGTTAGGCAAGGTAGTATAGATTCCAAGAATTAATTTTCTAATTTCTATCAAATCT
>CALDEO010000031.1 GCA_937942465.1 uncultured Saprospiraceae bacterium | reverse complement strand
GGTGTCAAGTCCGTAGGAGAAGGTAGCTCTGGATTTTATGTAAGAGGTGGTAATGCGGATCAAAATCTCGTACTCCTCGACGAAGCTCCTATATATAATGCATCTCATGTTCTTGGATTTTTCTCAGCATTTAATCCAGATGCTATCAAGGATATGAAACTCTACAAAGGGGCCATCCCAGCTCAATATGGAGGTCGTCTGTCATCTGTATTGGATATAAGAATGAAAGATGGCAACTCTAAGAAGTTTGCTCTAGCAGGAGGTATCGGTACGATCATGAGTCGACTTGCCCTTGAAGCACCAATAAGTGACAAAGGCTCGATCATGGTAGCCGGACGTAGATCATATATCGATGTCATGGCTAAAACCTACCAGAAATTAAGAGGCAATGGCACTGATGAAGACAATGACTTCTATTTCTACGATCTGAATGCCAAGGCCAATTATCGATTTAACGATAAAAGTAGACTCTACTTATCAGGATACTTTGGTCGAGATGTTTTAGGATTTGATGATGAAGACTTTCAGTTTGGTATCGAATGGGGTAATACTACTGCGACTGCAAGATGGAACTACTTATTCTCACCAAAAATATTTTCTAATCTAACTTACTACTTTAGTAATTATGATTATTTCCTTGATTTTGAAGAAGACATTACTCGATTTAAATGGGATTCTAGACTTAGAGAGCATAGTCTCAAGGCTGACTTCGGAGCTTATGTCAACCCTCGAAACACTGTTGAATTTGGAATGCACATTATCCAACATGCAATAAACCCAGGTAACATTGAGTCTATCGAAAGTGGTTCTTTTGTACAGCAATTTAACATCCAACCCAACAAGTCTTACGAAAGTGCTCTTTATATAAACAATGAGCAGAAGATCAGTAAATCACTGCAAGTGAACTATGGTCTAAGACTGTCATCATTGCATAATGCAGGTCCACAAAAAGTACTAAACTTAGATGAAAACTACGACGTTGTGGATACAACCAATCATACATCAGGAGTATACAATTCTTATTGGAATCTAGAACCAAGATTGTCAATGCGGTATCAACTATCACCATCAAGCTCTGTCAAGGCAAGCTACAATCGTACTGCACAGTATATACAACTTGCGTCGAATGGCAATAGCGCAACTCCATTTGACATCTGGTTTAGTAGTAATGAGCAAGTAAAGCCTCAATTAGCAGATCAAGTTGCTATCGGCTACTTTAAAAATGTAAGAAACAACTCGATCGAGCTATCAGCAGAGATCTATTATAAGCGATTTAAAAATGCCGTAGATTTTAAAGATCATGCATCATTGCTGCTTAATGACAACTTGGATGCCGAATTGAGAATAGGTAAAGCTCGAGCATACGGTCTAGAGTTACTAGCAAAGAAAACTACCGGAGCATTGACAGGCTGGGTAAGCTATACCTACTCTAAGATTGAAAAGAACATTGCCACAATAAATAATGGCGACTGGTACAACGCTAAGTATGACAAACCCCATGATCTATCTATAGTAGTGGCTTATGAATTAAGCGATCGATGGTCTATGGGTAGCAACTTTGTTTACTCTACTGGCAACGCAGTTACATTCCCAACAGGAAGATATGACTTTAACGGTGTAGCAGTACCTGTATACTCTGAGCGAAATGCAGCTAGACTGCCAGACTATCATAGACTTGACTTCTCGGCTACTTATCGTACTAAAGGTAAGGTCAATCGGAGGTTTCAATCAGAATGGGTATTCAGTGTATACAATGCCTATAACCGCAAAAATGCATTCAGTATCAACTTTGAGCAAGAGGAATCAAATGCGAATGTTACATATGCAGAAAAGACTGCGGTATTCTCAATAGTACCTGCAATCACTTACAACCTTAAATTCTAAAAAAACTAATACTATGAAATACTTCATATTACTTATAATCGCCTGTACAGCTACTAGTTGCTTTAAAGATAGAATCGAACTAGATCTCAACGATGATAATACCAGAATTGCTATCGTTGCATGGATCACAGATCTCGATGAAGATCAATACATTACAGTGAGTCGTACAACCAACTACTTAGGCGAACAGACCAATGACTTTGTCGATAATGCCATAGTCACACTTACAGATGGAAGTCAAGAATATTCGATGACAATCGGTAATAATGGTAAATACTATCTATCTGATGGCTGGCAGCCAATAATCGGAGCTAACTATACGCTTAATGTCACAGTGGATGACCAGACTTATACAGCCTCACATCTAATGAGACCCTGCCCTAGTATCGTCAATACCAGATCGACCCTTGTAGAACAGGACAGTATAGATCTCTATGGTACGGTATTCGACTTTCAAGAAAACATGGGAGATGGAGATGCATACTACGCAATCGACTACCTCAAAGGATCAGCTGCAGGAGACTCTCTGATCAACGGATCGTATGCCGATGATGAGTTTGTCGATAGTGAGTACTTTGAGGACATTGAAATATCAGAAGAGGATCGATTATTTGAGATCGGTGATACTGCAGTCATAGAGTTATACTCGATCGGTCAAGAGACTTTCAGGTTTCTAACAGATATCGAAAGTGAAATTTTTAGAGGTGGTCCATTTGATGCTCCTCCTGCTAATGTAAGGACTAACTTCTCAGGGAATGCAGTGGGTTATTTCATTATTTCTGGAGGACAACAAGTTGAGCTTATTATTCAATAAAACAATCAAATTATCCTAACTTAGATCGAAAGTAAGCTATGTCTCAATATCAAGTATTCGAAACAGACCGACTCTACCTAAGGCCTACACAGGTTGAAGATGCTGCATTTGTTATGGAGTTACTGAATAGCCCAAAATGGATCAAATACATCGGTGATCGTAATATCAAAACCATCGAAGCTGCGGAAAACTACATTAAACAAAAGATGTTGCCACAATTAGAAAAATTGGGATTCACTAATAACACGGTGATCCGAAAATCAGACAATGCCAAGATAGGCTCTTGTGGATTATATGATCGCCCTGGTCTCGAAGGTGTTGATTTAGGGTTTGCATTTTTACCAGCGTATGAGGGTCAAGGCTATGGATATGAAAGTGCAACTATTATCAAAAATGCAGCTTTTGATACTTTCAACTTAAAGAGTATTTGCGCTATCACAATAGAAGAGAATCTAGCTTCACGTAAGTTAATTGAAAAGTTAGGATTTACATTTATAGAAAAAATTCGAATCCCTAACGATGATGAAGAATTGATGAAGTACATGTGCAATGCATAAACTAAAAAACCTGTAGCTCTCACAATCGAGGACTACAGGTTATTTTAATATTATTTATAAGTAAAGTCTAGTCGCTTCTTCTAGAAGCTGTACGTCGACCTCCTCCTTGAGACTTGTTACCGTCTCTTCTACTATTTCTGTTGTTAGAGTTACCGCCTCCACTAGATCTCCGATTAGATCTAGGTTGTCTCTGTTTCTGTTTAGGCGTAGGTGGCTCAGTCAGATCATCCTCATAAGGGTTTTCATCATGAATCGGAATATCCTGCTTAATCAACTTCTGGATATCCTTAAGATATGGTCTTTCTTCACCATTACAGAATGATATTGCCACTCCACTCGCCTCTGCTCTACCAGTCCTACCGATACGGTGTACGTATGTCTCTGGTACATTAGGTAGATCGTAGTTGACTACCAATGATAGCTCTTGTATATCGATACCTCTTGCTGCGATATCTGTAGCTATAAGTGCTCGGAGTTTGCCCTCTTTAAATGCCTTCAATGCTCTCTGACGAGCTGCTTGAGACTTGTTACCATGTATAGCGGCAGCTTTGATACCTGCTTTATCTAGTTGTTTTACTATTTTATCAGCTCCGTGCTTTGTTCTAGAAAAAACTAAAACTGCAGGATCTGGCAATAACTCTAGCAGATGAATAAGAAGTTTAGTCTTATCTCGCTTAGCAACATGATAGGCTACTTGCTCTACTTTCTCAGCAGTTGCCTGCTCAGGCTTGATCGTAACTTTCTCATGATCTCCAAGTATCTTTTTTGATAAATCCACAATTGATCTTGGCATTGTAGCTGAGAAAAACAGAGACTGTCTATTATGCGGCAACATAGCGATCAACTTTTTGATGTCGTGGATAAATCCCATGTCCAACATTTGATCAGCTTCGTCTAGAACGAAATACTCAATATGCTTTAATGTGATGTACCCTTGACCTATTAAGTCTAATAACCTACCTGGAGTAGCTACTATGATATCAACACCTCTACGAAGTGCATTGGTCTGAGCACCTTGCTTTACACCACCAAAAATAACTACACTTCTCAGTCTTGTAAACTCAGCGTAGTCTTTTATATTTTCATTGATCTGAATGGCTAACTCTCTTGTAGGAGTAACGATTAGAGTTTTCACAATTTTAGCTCCTCTATCTTGTTTACCTTCAAGGTGCATGTGCTGCAATATTGGAATCGTAAACGCAGCTGTTTTACCTGTACCCGTCTGAGCACAGCCTAAAAGGTCTTTTTTATCAAGTAATATTGGAATAGATCTTTCTTGGATTGGGGTAGGATTCTTATAGCCTTTTTTACTTAATGCTCTAAGTATAGGTTCTATAACTCCTAATTCTTTAAATGTCATATATAATTGTATAAGCCTACAAAGGTAAACTAATTGTTGGTCTTATTACCCTTTTAAAGCTACAGCTTAATAATACATGTGAAAAATATTACATGAAAATCTCATTGCTAATCAACGATTTAGTTACAAATAACCGTTAAAAAACAAGCTATATCGAGCCATAACTACCTTCTATTTGAATGAGCAATTATAATATATATTGAGTTTTGAGAAAAGAATATGTTTAAACTCATAATAAGTTACTCCTATGGTACATGCCGCTTCATTGTCAATAAGGTGCTCTTAACAAGGCGCAGAAACACAAAATTATACTCTAAGTTTAAAAAATGCATAAAATTAAATTCATACACTTAATGACTTATAAATCACTAACTTAAGAAGGAATACACGGCACAATTTCAGAGTATAAATAAATTAAAATTCACAAAAGCAGGTCTCCATTCGTTCCCATCTTATTTGCTATGAATGCTTTACAGATATAAAAATATCATATTGTTTAATAACAAATAAGTGATTAAAAAACACTTCTATGTTAAAATTATCCTTTGAATTGTAAATGTAATTCCTATATTTAGCAAGAATTAATTAACAATTAATTAACTAAGAGTTTATCTACGACGACAAAACCAAACAACAAGAGCTTAAAAGACAAGCTAGACTTCAATAGACAAGAGCTCTAAATTGTTTGCTTGGAAAAAGATTACCAAGTAATTCATTAGCTATAAAAGCTAGAGATTTTACAAATATACTCTTTGATCATATCACCTTACACCCGCTATGTTGACATAGTATAGGGTTGAAATTATTATGCAATTTTTCTAATAACAATTAATATACTAACCAAACCTATTTAAATGAAAAAATTATCTACTCTACTAATCCTGTTAATGGCCATTATGCCTCAGTTCGTCTCTGCGCAGATGATCCAAGGAAAAATAATGGATGACATGGGTCCTATGATCGGTGCTACAATAAGCTCTGGCGACATGGGTACGGTAACCGACATCGACGGTGTATACAGCCTTAAACTTAAAGAAGGAGTCAACACTGTAAATGTAAGTTACATCGGTTATGCAACTCAAGTAATGGATGTTGTACTAGCTGCTGGCGAAACGAAAGCTTTAGATATAACAATGGCAGAAGGTGTAAGTCTATCTGATGTAGTTGTAACGGGTACTCGTACTGCTCCTAGATCGGCAACAGATACTCCACTACCTATCGATGTAGTATCTGCTAGAGACTTGATCTCTACTGGTCAAAACTCATTTGACAAAGCATTGACTTATAAGATACCATCATTTAACTCGGTACAGACTCCAGTAAATGATGCAACTTCTCTATTGGATCCATATGAAATCAGAAACATGGGACCATCTAGAACATTGATCTTGATTAATGGTAAGAGAAAAAACATGAGTGCATTGTTGTATACTCAGACTTCTCCAGGTAGAGGTGAGACCGGTGCTGATATATCAGCTATCCCTACTGATGCTATCGAAAGAGTAGAGATACTAAGAGATGGTGCATCAGCTCAATATGGATCTGACGCAATCGCTGGTGTAATGAACATCATCATGAAGAAAAATGACTCAAGAGGTAGTGTAACATTGAACACTGGTATCACTGCTGAAGGTGACGGTGAGACTTATGGTGTTGCTCTTAACAATGGATCAAAGTTAGGTGAGAATGGTTTTATCAACTACACAATCGATCTATCTAAAAGAGAACTAGCTAACAGACCAGGTACAGTAAGTGCTGAAGGTGAAGCTGGTGACTTTGGTGCTGATATCGCAGACGTTAGAGCATTTTTGGATAAATTTCCAGATGCAGGTAACGTTAACGGATCTCCAGAAACAACAGCTGCTAAATTTGCAGTAAATGCAGGTAAGCAAATATCTGAAGACACTGAACTATATGGTAATGCAGCATACGTTTATAAAAAAGTAAACAGTTTTGCAAATTACAGAACTCCATACTGGAGAACTGAAGCAGACTTTCCTTACTTAGCTGACTTCTTCCCTAATGGAGAAAATGGTGAGTATATCGGATATGTACCAACATTTGATGGTGACTTGATCGATTATAACGGTACTGTAGGTCTAAGAACGAACAAAGGTGGATGGATTGCTGATGCAAGTTTCACTTTCGGATCTAATACACAAACATACTTAGTATCTAACTCTCACAACAGAAATGGTACATTGAATGCTGACGGTACAAACAAGTACAGAGAAAACAGTCCACTACTATTTGATGTAGGTGGTACAAGCTTCTCGCATATCGTAGGTAACATTGATGTAACAAGAAGGTTATCTGATATGGTAGGTATCGCATTCGGTTCTGAGTTTAGATCTGAAGACTTTACAGTTATCGAAGGATCTGTAGCTGCATACGAAGATGGTGGTCCAGATTCATTCGCAGGTACTGATCCAAGAAATGCAGGTACATTCAACAGATATAACTTTGGTGGATATGCTGATGTAGCTATTGACCTTAACGATGACTTCCTAGTAAACCTAACAGGTAGAGTTGAAAACTATAGTGACTTCGGTAGTGCTGCAGTTTGGAAAGTATCTTCTAGATATAAACTAATGGATGACAAATTAACTTTAAGAGGTTCTGCTTCAACAGGTTTCAGAGCTCCAACACTACACCAAATTTATACACAGAAGGCACAGTACTCTTTCGTACCAGGTCAAGGAATTCAAGTAGGTGGATTGATCAACAATGTATCTAGAGAAGCTAGATTATTAGGTCTCCCACAACTAAAAGCTGAAAAATCTACTAACATTACAGTAGGTTTAGGTTATAGACCAACTTCTAACTTTAGCTTAACATTAGATTATTACAACATTGCAGTTGATGATAGAGTAATTTTAAGTACTGAGATCGGAGGTACAGATGCTGGTAATACTGCTCTTGATGTAATCTTAACTGAGAACAACATTACAGATCTTTCTTTCTTTGTGAATGCACTAGACACTAGAACATCAGGTATCGATATGGTAGCAAGTTACAGAGGTATCGAGCTAGGTAGTGGTAACTTAAATGTAAACTTATCAGGTAACGTAACACTACAAAACGAAAGAGTAGGTGACGTTAAGAATCCTGCTATCGTTGCAGATGCTGGACAGACGGTATCTAATGATACGCAAGAAGCATTGTTCTTTACATCTAGACCAAGAACGAAGTTTATCTTAGGATTAGACTACACAATGGGTAAATTAGGATTAGGATTGAATAACAC
>CALDEO010000030.1 GCA_937942465.1 uncultured Saprospiraceae bacterium | reverse complement strand
ATTTCGAGTTCGATACGGAGTAGCTCCTTGGTAGCTGCGGTAGAGATACGGAGCATCTCTGTGATCGTCATGAAGTGAGGCTTATTATCGATGATCACACAGGCATTAGGTGAGATCGATGTCTCACAACTAGTGAATGCGTACAATGCATCGATTGTCACTTGTGGCGATATACCGGGTGCTAGCTCGATTGCTACTTCTACCTCTTTGGCAGTATTATCTACTACTTTTTTGATTTTAATCTGACCCTTATCGTTCGCTTTTATGATGGAGTCTATCAGGGAGTTGGTTGTCACCGAATAAGGAAGCTCCGTGATGGCGATATGGTTTTTGTCTAGCTGCTTGATCCTAGCTCTCACCTTGATCTTACCTCCGCGCTTACCATCATTGTAGTCGGCAATATCCACCATACCATATGTCTGGAAGTCAGGATATAGCTTTACGGGTTTATCTTCTAGTACTTTGATACTCGCCTTGATGACCTCTATAAAGTTGTGAGGCATGATCTTAGTGGATAGTCCCACGGCGATACCGTCGACACCCATGACCAGTGCCATTGGGAACTTTACTGGCAAGTTTACTGGCTCACGCTTACGACCATCATATGACATCTGCCATACCGTCGTCTGCGGATTGAATGCCACCTCTAGGGCAAACTTGGTCAATCTTGCTTCTATATATCTCGATGCTGCTGCTCGGTCACCAGTACGAATATCTCCCCAGTTACCTTGACAATCTACGAGTAGATCTTTCTGCCCTAGGTTGACTAGCGCATCTCCGATCGCTTGATCACCGTGTGGGTGATACTGCATCGTCTGACCGATTATATTGGCCACTTTATGAAATCTCCCGTCATCGATCATCTTCATACTATGCAAGATTCTTCTTTGCACAGGTTTAAATCCGTCGGACAATGCGGGTACTGCTCGTTCCAGTATTACGTAAGAAGCATAATCCAAAAAATACTCCTTGTACATACCACTGATATTAATCAATTGATCGTCAGTAGCTTGTGGTAGCGTATTTTCTAGCTCATTATTTTCGTCGATCATACATTTTTATCTTTGAAGCTGCAAAAATACATAAAACATAATGATTATATGCAATACACTTAGATACAGTATTATACATATCTATTTATTTTGCTCTGTAGGGTATTCATTCGATTGCAATCGAATAAAAGAAACAAATAGATGTTAGCATGAGGTTAAAGGGGCAGCAATAGTAACTATGCTAGCGTTTCTATTGGGTAACTTGAGAAAATTAATGGGATTGTAAAATATCAAAATGGAATTTGTATTAGATATACATCATCAAGAAAAGGACTTCATCGCCGCTTGCGTCAATAACGAACGCTGGGCACAACAGAAGCTATACATCGATCACTATCCGATCATGTTGCCTGTCTGTATGCGATATACCCACAACGAAAATGAAGCACTTGATATACTACACGAGGCATTCATCAAGATACTGAAGAACATATCAAAGTACCAGCCAGGTACCTCACTCAAGGCATGGATCAAGAGAGTGGTGGTCAATACAGCCATAGATTATTATAGAAAAAATACTAGAAGAAGAACAGAAGATATAGATACTGCATATAGCTTATCTCACAATGCACCTGATGCGGTAAGTACGATGTCATCTAATGAGATATTAGAAGCACTACAGATGCTATCACCTGCATATCGCAATGTATTCAGTCTATACGTTATAGAAGGATACTCGCATAGAGAAGTAGCTGAGCGAATGGACATAACGGAGAGTACTTCGAGATCCAACCTAGTCAAAGCAAGAGCAAAATTGAGAGATATATTGAAAACTAAAAACATCGAATATGGACAATAAGGCATTCGATGCGATCATAAAAAAACAATTAGAAGGGGTACAGGCGGAATACAATGCCGAGCACTGGGATATGATGTCCGCTAGGCTTGATCAAGAGTTTGGAGTAGATGCTACGACAGAGGCCGACGCGGCATTTGACCAAAGTGTAAAATCTAGTCTAGACGGTATGAAGATGCCTGCGGCAGCAGACTCATGGGATCTACTACAAGATAAGATAGTACAAGATGCAGCACTTAGAAGGAAGGTTATCTTCATTAAAGTAGCCGAACTAGCAATCTTGTTGTTGGCGGTATTTACGATTTTTAATTTGAATTTATTAGATCCGGTACTCAACTATGGCGGCGATAAGCAAGCAACAGAGCAGCGAGTACAAGAGCAAGGGATCTTACCTACAAATATCATGAATAAGGTATTGCCATCAAGCCGTATTGATAAAGTAGAAGTATCATCCGATGCATCGCAATCAACAGATACTGAGCTTAAGTCAATCGAGCAATCTGATATCAAACTATTGCAAGAGCAAGAGACTAATAGTGATACGCAAGGTGAGCAAGAGCTAATCAAAGAACAGCAATCCAAAAAACAGCAATCACAATCAGCACGTACTGTTACATATGCTGCGGTTCCGAGTACCGATATAGAATCTGTAGATCAGACTAGTGGGATCAACGCTATCAGTAGTGTATCACCAACTAATACTGTGATCAATAATACAAGCACAACGGAGACTACTCCTAATACTATGTCTACTATTGCAACTCAAGGATTTGTATCCAATGAAGTATCGGTAGTAAGTAGTACTAGCGGACAAGCGATCGTAGCACCTAATGTATCTCGTAGTGGTGCCAGTATAATGGCACTGCCGATTATCAATAGCAACAAGATCAGTTCTAATCGTAGTAATGCGATCGATCAAGTATTGGCTTTTGATATAGATCGGATCACACAACCTATAGCTGATTCACAAAATCGGAACAATAGAGTATGGTTAAATACATTCGCCTCTGGCGATTTGAATTTGATTAACTCTCCATTTGATTTTGTATATGATACTCCATCTTATCTTACTGATGACTTAGGGACATCATTCGGTGCGACGGTCTCTTTACAGAGAAACAATGTAGAATTAGAGACTGGACTGATATTCAGTACTAAAGGATATACACCTAGGATCAACGAAGAGACCGTTGGTGATTTTAGAAATGGATACCAGAAAACAGCGTTAAACAATATCTATTTCAACATACTATCGGTACCATTAAATCTAAAGGTGAGTTTGATGTCTAATGATCATTGGTCGTTCTATGCAATGGCTGGAGTATCATTAAATATGATCTCTAATTCTCATTTTGAAATCGAAGAAGAGTTATCAAGTAACAATGCAGCGGTAGCAGTTGGAGAATTGGATTTTAATTCAAGGCTCACTCAGAAAGAATTTGATAGTGGATTTCTCGAAGGTGGAGGATTAGCATCTAATAGTTATTTGACTAGCAATATCGGTCTAGGTGTACAACGTACATTGACCAATGGTATATCACTATATCTACAACCTAGCTACAACTATCATACGATGGGTGCAACGGTAGGACCTAACAATGATAGGATACACAGTCTTTCATTACAGATAGGAGCCAAAGTAGCATTGAATTAAGAACTTGATACTTGTATGTAGAGTTATGTCGGGAGATCATAGACCATTGACCCGGTGATAGTATGACCTCTCTGAGGTCAATTGTTTGTTTCCTGGTTGATGTTTTCTAACATAGTATGACCTCTCTGAGGTCACTTATATGTGTACGTTCTAGGGGGCTTCGACCCCGAGATTACCTGTAGTTATATTTGATAGTATATGTCGTATGTCGCGACGTAGGATACCTTTGACTTGGTGATAGTGTGACCTCTCTGAGGTCAATTGTTTGTTTTCTGGTTGATGTTTTCTAACATAGTATGACCTCGCTGAGGTCATTGATAAATGTATGTTTTAGGGGGCTTCGACTCCAAGATTACCTGTAGTTATATTTGATAGGGTATGTCGGGAGGTCAGAGACCTTCGATAAGCAGTTTGTATATGATCCTGTAAGGATCACACTATGTTAGCTTAGTTGTATAAGAACAAATAAGCGACCTTAGCGAGGTCGTACTATTTTCGGTATTTACAGCAAGAATGACCTCACTGAATTTAATGTTACATATCCTTTCTAGGGGGCTTTGATCCCGAGAATATCTGCAATTATATTTCGACCCCGAGACTACTTGGTAGATATATTTGGTAGGGTAAGACCATTGATCCCTA
>CALDEO010000029.1 GCA_937942465.1 uncultured Saprospiraceae bacterium | reverse complement strand
CTATTTGCAATAGCAGGTATCGGACTATTAGTTGCATTCATATACAAAAGTAACTTCAAGTGGATATTTAAGAAAAAAAATAAAACCACTGAAGAAATAGATATAGAGCTTGTAGATGAAACCTCCTCGCTTGACGAACTAGAGCGGTACATATTGGATGCAGAGTCACAGGGTCAATATAGATTCGCCGTAAGGCTAAGGTTCTTGAGGATGCTCAGGATATTGGATGAAGCCAAATTGATAAAAGCTGCAACGGGTAAGACCAATCAGGCATACTTATATGAGTTGCGCAATCACGCCAATGTCGACCAAGTAAAAGAAGCAACTAGAACCTACGAATACATCTGGTATGGATTATTTGATATCGGTGATCGTGAAGAATATAACACGATATCGAGTTCATTTGATTTTATTGATCATCTTAAAAAAAGAAATCAATGAAGTCACTAGGTACATGGACCAAAGCGATCATCTATATGGTGATATTTGTAGTAGTGCTACTGCTCATACCGCAACCGATCGACTGGAAAGCCCACTTCGGTAAGGACAGTGATAATCCTTATGGAGGGGCCCTGATATATGAGTCATTGGATCAAATATTTACTCAAGGTATTGAGATCAATAATAGACCATTCTATCTAAGTCTTGATACGATATTGGAGGAGCAACAAAATCTAGTAGTAGTCACCAATTACTTTGCATTGGATAGTCTAGATCGGAGCAAGTTATTAGAGTATGTTGATCGAGGCAATGATGTATTTATCACAGGACAATACTACGATAACCAGTTTTTAGAGTTATTTGGTCTCAGGACAGAGTCTATGCTCAACGGTACATATACTAATCCCGATTATAGTTACGCCAACTTTGGCAATAGCCAGATAAAACAGGATACGAGTTATAGTTTTAAGGGATCACACTACGAGTGGTACTTTGAGAAAATCGTAAAAGATAGCCTCAATAGTGCTATTACAGCAATCTCGTGGGGAGATGATATCGATAAACCCAACTACGTAAAAGTGAACTATGGCGATGGGACCCTGTACTTGCACAGCAATCCGATTGCATTTACCAATTATCACTTGCTTAAGCCTGATAATGAACGATATATTGGTCATGCGTTTTCACATCTAGAGGATCGGGTTACCGTATGGGATGAGTACTACAAACCTCAAAGAGTAGATGCCGAAAAAGGTATCCTACATGTCATTGTGAGTAAGCCTGCGTTGCGATGGGCATATTGGATTGGATTCGTCAGTTTATTCTTATACATACTATTCATGGCTAAGCGTACACAGCGTATCATACCGGTAGTGGAGCCATATGTCAATGACAGTGTCAACTTCATGAAGACAATGGGAGGATTGTATTATAAGCAAAGTAATCATAGCGATATCGCTATCAAAAAGATCAAAATATTTCAAGATTATATCGCTCGGACGTATTACATCCGAGACTTTAAAAATAACGAAAAGTATGTCCTTCTGCTTGCGCAAAAGTCGGGGCATGATCGTCAGCTTGTAGAGAAGATCCTCAAGCTCATAGATCGTGTACGCAACGATGACCATGTGAGTGAGGGTTTGCTGAGGATTTTGAATAAAAATATTAATACATTTTATAGAAGATAATCGATCATATTATGTTTGAAAATAGAATAGACTTAAGCGAAGTAGAAGCTTCGATAGCAAAGCTCAAAACAGAGATCCGTAAGGTCATTGTAGGTCAAGATCATATGATCGAGCTACTACTCAGTGCTTTATTGGCCAATGGACATGTACTAATCGAGGGTTTTCCAGGGCTAGCCAAAACATTAACAACTAAGATACTTGCACGGACGATCGATGCAGACTTCAAGAGGATACAATTTACTCCAGATCTGATGCCATCAGATGTATTGGGTACATCCGTATTTAACTTCAAGACCTCAGAGTTTGACTTTAAGAAAGGACCGATCTTTACTAATATAGTATTGATAGATGAGATCAACAGGGCTCCTGCCAAGACACAAGCAGCCTTGTTTGAGGTAATGGAGGAGCGACAAGTATCCATAGATGGTACGACGTATAAGATGAGTCCGCCATTCATCATCGTAGCGACACAGAATCCTATAGATCTAGAAGGTACGTATCGGCTCCCAGAGGCGCAGATGGATAGATTTATTTATAAGATTGTCATTGACTATCCTACAGCTCCAGAGGAGGTGCAGATACTGACTGCATATCATGAAGCCAATAATAAAAATAGCCTAGAAGAGGTACAGAAGATCTTATCAAAATCAGATATTCAAAAACACCAAGACCTTGTAAGTCAGGTGAGGGTAGAGGAGAAACTCATACAATACATTGTCGATGTAGTGCAGATGACTCGTAGCTATCGCGATATCAGTATCGGTGCCTCGCCTCGGGCATCATTAGGTATATTGGCTGGAGCCAAGGCACTCGCAATACTGAGAGGTAGAGACTTCGTCATACCGGATGATATACTGACGGTGATAGGGCCTGTACTCTGTCATAGGATCACGATCAGCCCAGAGAAAGAGATGGAAGGTACCACTGCCGGAGCAGTCATCGGAGGATTAGTCAAAAGCATAGAAATACCTCGATAGTCTATGAGCTGGTGGTCATCATTATATCTAAGCAAGCGTTTTTTTCAAGGCGTATTGCTCGTCATGTTTGTCTTTGTACTAGCATACTCGTGGCCGCGACTATTTGTCGTAGCTCAGGTGATGTTGTTCCTTTT
>CALDEO010000028.1 GCA_937942465.1 uncultured Saprospiraceae bacterium | reverse complement strand
AAGACCTCGCTCCTAGAAACGATTGCTCTCCAAAACCTTTGAGGGTTGGACTTATAACTTCTTCATCCTCAAAGTTAGTTACTTTATGAT
This sequence comes from uncultured Saprospiraceae bacterium, assembly GCA_937942465.1. Taxonomy (GTDB): domain Bacteria; phylum Bacteroidota; class Bacteroidia; order Chitinophagales; family Saprospiraceae; genus JAHDGW01. The sequence continues at coordinate 11,575 of CALDEO010000028.1, read as the reverse complement.
GCTCTATCTCTAGCGTATTTGTCCAACTACTTTTACCATAAAACGTTCTTGCTAATCCTACAGCAACATCGAAGTAGTTATAATCTATCCTATTGAGTTCTCTTCTTTCAGATCTATTAAATTGAGTATCATTACCGATACCGTAGAAAAAAGGAAATTTATCATTTAACGTGGTAAATCTTGATTTTACGAAAAAATCAGATAGCCCAACAGCTTGGTTTCTAGTATATTTACCATCTATCCTATATGCACCTATCTCGGGGTAGTAAAGAGCCTTGATATCATATCTATTGACAAAACCGTCCTTATTAAATCCTCTAGTGAGGTAAGATGCTCCAAGGCCAACTCCCCAACCATTACCCGAACTTCTTCTGATAGAAGCACTTGGAATAAACCAATTAAAATCAAACGTATATGGGTCATAGTGAGCTACATGGCTAGGACGTTTGATCTTTATATTATCAGCCATAGATATTTCATCCTCTTCAAAAGTATCAAAGACAACCACCGAATTACCCCCTTTACTTACTGTGGCATTATCTATAATCTTGTCTACCCCATTACCACCTATAATCTCTACACGGATAGAACGTTCAACATTACCTTCAATTTCAAAAACATCTTTCCCATCGAGACCGAAAATATAAATACAATTAACTATACCGTACTCAAATATTCGTTCGTAAAATGACTTCCCTAAGCTTTTGTCCTTCTTAAGGTGATACAAGTTGACTTGCACATCACCATTCTCTAATCTCTTAATCTTGACATAGTCCTTTTTATTACTTGCTCTTATTTGTACTTCATTATTGAGTTCAGCATAGTATTCTTTCATGGCCCTAGGTAGATCCTCGCGTCGGCTTTTTAGTTTAGCAGCTATTGTAGCACCATGCATATCTCTTACTTCCTTTGGAAATTTAGTAATTGCACGATCTATCACATCATCCGTCATTTTAGACTGTATATAAGCTACCGCTTCTAACCATGAAGCTTGGTCTAGCTCTAGTGCTAGTTGTCTATCGAGAAATCTAGCCTTAAAGTTTAATTGTCTGAGATTACCAAAAGTATAGTTAAAGTCTTCAGCATTCATTACTACCACATCTGCTATATTGGGAATAAGTCCTGTCCAATGTGAGAAGGTATGATCTCTATCTTTGGGTATCGGTTTATAGATGTGTTGACCATCTTCTTTATACATTGCCCACTTCCAATTGTCTTCATGCCTATCCCAGTCACCTATGTACATATCCATGAGTCGAGCTTTGGCATATGCAAGCTTATCCATTTTACTCTTGAGCGACTTCCTCAGGTCAAGTAACATCTCATAACTAGATACAACCTTATCGGCACCATAGAATCCTTCTCTATTTTTTCCTTTGCCTTTTGGCTTTTCTTCAAGAGTACCTATCTTACCTATGTACGGATTGTATTTGGCGGCAAGCCCATGATTTTTGTCTAATATGTACAACTCAGGTTTGATATGTATGATATCCGTCTCTTCCATAAGATCATGCGCTACTAGCGGAGCATATGGATGCATCGTAGTAATCAGCTCTTGCGTAATGTTCTTATACACTGACTTTTGCAGCACTTCATTGAGACTCTTTTCTGGTTGTTTGTCAAGAGCTCTAAAAGCATATTTCTTACCATTTTCCGATTTAAACTTAACACTCATTGTCTGTAATCCTCCACCGATTGCGTACGCTTCTAATCCTCCATCATATTCATCAATATTGAGCAATGGTGCTTGTACTGATGCTGACCATGCGTCTCTGTAACCAGATCCCATCCAGAATTTCTTCCAAGCGGTCGAATGGTATTTTTCACTAGCTCTAGTTGTATTTGAGACGTTGTCTACAACATCTATTGGAGCTATTGTTTTCTCTTCTTCCTTAGATAGGAAAGGATCTGTTATAGTATAGCTCGTTTTATTATCACTAATTAAAGTAAACTCACCATTATTAAATTTCAAATATTGGGCTCCTTCACCGAGGTATTTAGTATTCTTATTACGCTTGTGTTTGTAGTTTCTATCTCCGCTATTGACATTAATATACGTTATATGGTTTTCTTGTATTACTGTATTCAATCTATCATGCCCTGATACAAAAACCACTTTATCGAAATCACTCAGGACCTCATCCATCACCCGTATATAACCACTATAGCTAGAGTTGGGCATATCTTGTAAATTACCAGAATTGGCCTTATAAGACCTTCTTAACTGTCCATATATAGGCACTAAGTTCATCAATGTTAAGCCTTGACCATCTAGCTCCGATACAGATCGTATAGGGTGATGAGTTACTATTATTTTATTCCATCCATCATAATCTTCTAGCGTATTGGTAAGTTCTTCAACCATGTGAATATGATTGAATATATCACAATCTTCATTCGCTGCAAAGTACCTATACTCTTCATCAATAATCCAATTTGAATTAATCGTTATTAAGACGTGCTTTTCATCGAGCTCAAGTACATCAGGCCCAGGGCACATACATTTTTTATGAATCCTTCCTAAGTTGATTCGCCCATTAATATGTACCTGCTCGACATCTTTATCTCCTAAGATCTCTATTCCTTTCATTGATATCTCATCGATCACTTCGAACGAGTTATCACCGAGTGAAACTTTCTTTCCTACATCCCCTTTTATATCTTCAACGATTTCGGACTTTTTATCAACATTACTATAAAAGACTAATGCTTTCTGAGATAAAATCTCAGCGTTCCAAAACAAAAGAATCACGAGAGAGTATAGATATTTCATTTTCAAGATTAAATTTTTACAAAGATGGATTTATTAGCTAATACTCAAATAAGTTAAAAGCTCACACCAGCGAAATTAATACCCGTAAGCTGATGCAGCTTGTAATTAAAGGTAGATAAGTCATTGTGATTAAATTTGGTCACATCGTCATGACCACATGCCCTAGCAACAACTTTCATTAAGTCATTCGTCGCCATGAAAAAATTATTAAGCTGCTGTGCAGATGCTTCAATAATCAGTCGCTGTCTAAGATGATTTTTTTGAGTTGCAATACCCACTGGGCAGTTATCAGATTGACATGCTCTCATCCCAAGACAACCGATAGCTTGTAATGCCGAGTTAGATACCGCTATTGCATCCGCTCCAAGCATCATTGCTTTAGCAAAGTCTTCTGCAACTCTAAGTCCACCTGTTATAATCAGAGTTATATCTGTAGCTCCTATATTGTCTAAATGTTTCCTAGCTCTAGCAAGTGCAGGTATTGTAGGTACATTGATATTGTCTCTTAAAATCGTAGGTGCTGATCCTGTTCCACCTCCACGACCATCTAATATGATGTAGTCAACTCCAACTTTCAAAGCAAAGTCGATATCTGCCTCAATATGGCTAGCTGCTATTTTAAACCCAATAGGAATACCCCCAGTTTTTTCTCTAACCTCATTGGCAAAGTTTTCAAAGTCTTTAGCAGTAAATAGATCGGGAAATGCAGCAGGTGATATCGCTGTTTCTCCAGCTTTCAAACCTCTAACTTTAGCAATTTCTTCTGTCACTTTCTGACCAGGTAGATGGCCACCGGTCCCTGTTTTAGCTCCTTGACCACCTTTAAAGTGAAATGCTTGAGCTTTCTTTACTTTATCCCAAGAGAACCCAAACTTGCCAGATGCCAATTCATAAAAGTATCTAGAATTATTGGCCTGTTCCTCAGGTAACATTCCTCCCTCACCGCTACAGATACCGGTACCTGATAGTTGGGCACCCATAGATAAGGCAATCTTAGCTTCTTTAGACAATGCTCCGAAACTCATATCCGAAACAAATATTGGGATATCTAAATGCAATGGTTTTTTGGCTGTTTTACCTATTACCACTCCAGTGCTTACCGACTCTTCATCCAATAGAGGACGTGATGCCAACTGCGCTGGTAAAAACTGAATATCTTCCCACTTAGGCAATGTATTCCTATTGACTCCCATCGAAGCTGATGGACCATGATGTCCCCAGTTTTTCAAGCCATTGCGAGCTAGTTCCTTTATGTATTGGTTATATGGTTCTGTATCTTGGGGATGTGTATCTGCATATTGACCTAAGTATTCCTCCCTCTTAAATGGTTGAGGATGCTTTACTAAGTACGCATTGACCTCATCCTCATCTATAAACACCTCTCCGTCCTTAATGACAGCATAGAACTTATGCAATGCTTCATCATTGTTATAATCACTTACTCCTGTATCTATGCGATAATCCCAATCATGGACACCACATACTATATTGCCTCCGTCGACATATCCATCAGCCATCAAAGCTCCTCTATGTAGACATCTCCCGTATAGTACTGATACATTATCTCCATATCTGATAACAACTAAGTCTAAGCCATTAACTTGTTTTCCAATTGGCTTTTTTTCTTCTAACTCCTTGAAATTAACTAGTTTGATTTCTTTCATATGTTTTGATTCTTTTTCTTTTGCGACTCAATAAATAATAGCGACCCCATGTTATCTTCATAATACCGAATTCTCACCGTTAAAACAAGAATTTTCCTTCTCTTGGTTCAACCTTCGGTGGTAGATCGGTCTCTCCTAATGCAGACCTAAGGTTAATCTCGATCACTCTAGATAGGGAATCCATAGGCGTATCACCAGGATGATTTTCAAATGGGTTTTCGATCTGTCTACCTAAATACTCAAGTAGAATAAAAACATACCCAACAAGGATTGCCACAGGTGGGAACCACAAACCCATATTACCAACAAGACCGAAAGGTAAAATCAACAAAAACACCCAAATAGCATATTGCATGTACCAGTTGTATTGCATCGGAAATACTGTATTCTTTATTCTTTCAGACTTGCCAAGTGCATCATTAAAATTCTCTAGTATTCCATCAAAACTCATGTGACGAAAATCATCTATAAATCCTTGTTCATGAAGAGACTTGATATCAAGTGCCTGATACTTAAGTAAAGCAAAAGGAATATGCGTTTCATTTTGAAGCATTCCAAATTCCTCTTTTGATATGAAAGGCTGGACTGTGGATTCCCATTCCAGCTTCCTTAGATGTTTATTAACAGACCACACAAATGCAATATGTCTATAAACTATTCGCTCTTTTGCTTTTTGAATTACCTCTTCTGTCAAATTTTCATTCCAATAGTTGCTTAAAAATCCAATAGTCTTTAACGAAAAATGTCTACTGTCATTTACCAATTTACCCCATATTTTTCTTGCTTCCCACCATCTATTATAAGCGGTATTATTTCTAAAACCTATAAGGAAAGCAAGTGCTGTACCTATGACGCCTGAAGGATAAGAAAGGGACTTGAAATGACTAGGGTCCATAAAAAAAGTAGATACAAATGCCAAAAGACTTGTGACTACTAGGTACCACCCATTTTTCTTTGTGTATTCGTACAGCCTTTTTACTTCAACTTTTTTTGTAAGAATCATTTTTTAATTTTTGGAAGATGCTTCTGTAATAATATATGTCAATGACTTTTACTAAATCAATTTGGTATCTGTCTTTACCTCTAAGAGTGCTGGACCATTATGAGCAAACAACTCTTGCATCGCAGATTTTAAATCTTCTTTTTTACTCACTAAAATACCAAGACCACCACAACCTTGGGCATAACCAGCAAAATCAGGATTGACCAAATCAGTAGCCCACTTATCCCATCCACCAGCTCTTTGCTCTTTACTTATTTTACCCAATTCATTATTGTTGAGGATGATCAACTTTACTGGCATTTCATATTTGACTAGAGTCGTAAAATCTGCCAAATACTGGCATAGACCTCCATCTCCTGCGACTGCCACAATAGGTCGTGTATCTCCAACTGCCGCCCATGCTCCTATCGAAGCCGGCAATGCAAAGCCAATAGATCCTAAATAACCTGACATGAGAAAACTCTGATTAGTTGCCTCAAAGTACCGCCCAAATGAATAAGCATTATTACCTACATCTACACACATTACAGCATTATCAGGAGCTTGTTGAGTGAGCTCATCAAAAACGGCTATCGAACTGACACCGTGTCCTCTATCCTCTGTCAATCGTTGCTGCTTCTCCGCTCTCCATATTTCCCAGCGAGCTGCTATTTCTTTTGTTTGGTCTACTTTATCTTGGGATAAGTACCCTTTAGAATGACTCAGAATACCGAAAGTCCTTGATATTTCACCGTAGACGGCAACGTCAATCTTATGAAATTTGGCAATAGCCATCGGATCAAAGTCAATCTGAATAATTGGCTTTTTAGGTGTGATACCCGTGTGATTAGAGAATGATGCTCCTACCACAATCAGCAGATCTGCCTCATTCATAAAGTAAGAAGCGATCGGAGTTCCACTTCGACCTAATACCCCACATCCCAATCTATGTGTATCTGATATTTGGCCTTTCCCTTTAAACGTTGTCATTACAGGACAATTCAGCCTTTCGGCGAATGTTATAATGGTATCCATATCAAACCTAGCTCCATGACCAACGACAATAACCGGTCTATGAGAGTTAACTATTTTATCGATGGCCGCGTCGATCTGCTCTTGAGGTGGTGCTATTGTAAGCGCCGTCATTCTACCTTCAGGAGTCTGAGCTATGGCATTAGTAGCAACTTCAACTTGTACTTGATCTGGGAAAGTTAGATGCGACACCTCTCTTTTAAGGATCGCATGCTTGACGGCAAGAGTCATGAGTTCGGCATGTCTACTCTGATGCTCTACTCTCTGATTGAAATCAGCAACAGATCCAAAAGCCCTTACCAAATCTACTTCTTGAAAGTTGCCAGTACCTACTACTTGAGTAGCAACCTGACCTGTCAATGCTAGTATCGGTGCTCGATCAACCTTGGCATCCCACAAACCAGTAAACATATTGGTACTTCCAGGTCCCGCAATAGCAAAACAAGCAGCTGGTTTGCCAGTTAATTTTCCGTATGCAGATGCTGCAAAAGCTGCTGCCCCCTCATGGCGGATTCCTATAAATTTTAGCTCCCCTTTTTCCTCTTGTCGTTTTAATGCATCAGCCACTCCTAGATTGGAATGCCCAACCATGCCAAATACACGATTAACTCCCCAGTTGACCATAGTCTCTATCATCACATCAGATACCGTAGTCTCATGCGCTGATTCTGGATCCATGCCAATAAACACCTTGTCTCCCTCTATTTTTAAAGCATAACTTTCTAGTCCATCTCCAAAATCATCGGACCCGCCTCCATGGGGACAAAAATCCCATCCATGCCACGGACATCGAAGCTGACCATTTTCTATAGAACCTTCGCCTAAAGGACCACCTTGATGAGGACACTTACTTTGTACCGCTGCATACTTGCCATCATAATGAGTGAGGCAGACATCTGTATGCCCTGCTGTGACAGTCATAACACGACCTTCTTGAAGTTCATTTTTATCTTCAAGTACTTGATACCAATTTAAATCTTTATCCATCTTTTATGCCTTTTAACCCATTATTATAGAATAGCCTTTAGTGTAGTTAGTAGTTTGTTATTGGCTTAATGCATCAGTTAACTTCTCTACCACATCGTTCAATCCCACCAAATAATCACCTACTACTTCATCATTTTTAAAATGATCGTAAAAAGAAGGCAGGCTAAATGAAGCACATATCGAAGCTCCTTGATATGGTAATGAATGAATCAGATATTTTAAATTATTAGCGCCACCGCCGCCACCCGGAGATGTACTTAGCAACAATACTGGTTTACTTTCAAAAGCCCCTTTTGATCGACGGCTAATCCAATCAATAATATTTTTGAAGAAAGCCGGCATCCCTCCATTGTGCTCAGGTGATGCAATAATAAATCCGTCGTATTCTTTGATAAGACTTATCAACTCAGTTATTTCTTTAGGAGTCTGATCTGGGTCCATGTCTATAGAGTACATAGGTATATCCCAACTCCTGATATCCAACACCCTCACTTCTTGGTCATTAACTAAGGATTTGGTAAAATCAACTAGTTTATAATTAATAGATTTTGAATTATTACTGCCCGCAAATGCTAAAATTTTATTCATGCTAATTTTTGTCTTGAATTAAAATTAATGGTTGAATGTACATCAGTACATTTTTTCTAAAATAGCTTTTCTCCTACCATACCGACTAAGAAGCCTAGTATAGCACCGAGGGAGATTAGATAATTTTTTTCTAATTTACTCTCTGGAATAATGTCTTGTATTAGTAAATACAGAATACCTCCACTAGCAAAAGACATTAAAATCGCAGTAAGGCCTGGGTAATCACTAAGTAGAAAGTGTCCAACTAGCGCCGCGACGATGCCCAAAAAGCTTAAAAAGAAAAAGATCAATAGAGTCTTCTTAGTAGACATACCACTAGTGACAACATCTCTATAAGAGTTAAATGCCTCTGGGAAGTTTTGTAGCCCTATGAATACAGCTAATAACTTAGCCGAATTAATATCAGTTGCAAACACTGCTCCTAGAGCAATAGACTCTGGTACAAAGTCCATCAACATTGCTAGAAGCGTAGATGTCTGTCCTCCAGATTTAGCTAATTGCAAATCAATGAACATAAACACTGCAGCTCCAGATAGAAATGATAAAATCAATGGTAATAAATCAAGCTCCTCCATCCCTGTAGGTATTAAAACCAAAGCCAATGCTGATAATATGATACCCGCTCCAAAAGACATCATGGTATGCGTAATGATATATTTTATAGGACTTTCTTTAATATGATGGTTAAAGTAGTTGGCAAGTAGCCCTCCTAAGAATACAGTAACCCCTGCAAATCCAGAATAAAGAATGAGTTGTGTGAGCATATTTTAGTTTTTCAATTTGACAGTTTAGTTTAATCTAACACTTCTTTAAAAATACTCTTAGTAAGTGGGTTGGAACCGTAAAACCTCTTACTAAATCTCCAATTATTCCTTCAAACGACACAATTGTCCTCTATTCAAGAAAAACCATAAAAACTATAATATAAAGAGTGGATTTATACTCGATAGTAATTGGATATCACATCATACTTACTAATTAAATCGCATCTACACATAATAGAAATAGTACTAAAGCAATTTTAAAGACAATAAATTACAAGTGGTTTTTTCGTTAAGCGTTAAGTCAATATTGATAGCATAAATATAGAAAGAGGAGTAAAGTGATTTGAGGTTAAAATAATCACTTTTAGGGTAAAAGTCGGAAGACCTTATCAAACTGGTTAAATCTTATTTATGCATATTTTCCTGAAGTTATTGGGTGATAACCCCGCATATTTAGTAAAGTACTTGAAGAAGTTTGTTGGTTCATCAAAACCTACTTCGATAGATATTTCTCTTAAAGACGCCTCTGAGTTTATAATCAACCGTTTGATATGGATTACAAATGTGTCTGTGATAAATGCCTTTGCAGTTTTTTGGATTACACCCTGTGTTATATTATTCAATGTTTTGGTTGAGATATTCATTTTATTAGCATAAAAATTTACTAATCGAATATTGAAACAGTTCTTTTCTACTAATTCTTGAAATTCGATAAATCTAATTAAATATCTATTTCTATTCAATACGCTATTGTCTTTCAGCTTAATCCTAAGCAATTTTGAAAAAATAGCGAGCAAGATATTTTTGATAATTAAATTCGAATGCTTGTCAGAGACTTTGTTATACTCATTATCGATCAACGTAGTCAATGTTAATACATCATGATAAGCTGCATCTGGCAATTGTAACTTTGGAGAGGAGAGTATCTCATTGAATAACAAGAATATCTCTGATGATTCTGCATTATTTAATTGGTAGGAAATAAATTCATCCGTAAATACGAATAAGAACCCCTCCCCATTATTTTGATAAAACTTGTGAACACAATCTTTTCGAAGCATAAACACGGAGCGATCAGTAAATTCATAATCATCAAAATTTACGCTATGTACTCCACTACCCTTCGTCATTAATACTAGCACATAGAAAGGGATTCTATGATTTTGAAATTGATTATGGCTAAATGTCTTTTTGTTTAAAATATCTTCATACTTAACAATGTCAAAATGAGACTGAGCAACATTGGTATTTTTGAATTTTATTTCTTGAATCTTACTTTTCATTCAATTCATTTTAATCGCAAAAACGTACACGATCTATACAATTTTGATTTACTCAACTTTTCTTTTATTGGAAGATTATAATTTAAAATTATATTGACTTCAGCCTCGTAGATTAATACCTAAATATAACCAAAACATTACACTATTAAGTTATTTCAACCTAACAGCAGATCTCGCATCTTATTCGTTATTGCAATAGAAAACAAACTCATGAAATACTTACTTCTTACAGCATTCTCAATTTTTATTGTATCCTCATGTAGTCCTCCCAAGGAGCCTATTGACGTTACTGGACTTATAGATACTTGGCAATTAATCGAGATATACTCTGACCCTGGCGATGGTAGTGGTGACTTTGTACAAGTAGACTCTGACAAAACACTAGAGTTCTTGAGCAACGGATTTGTTGTAGCTACTGGTAGTTTTTGTTCATTGAGTACGAGCTCAGACGGGATAGAAGAAGCAAGCTATGATGATAACACGATGCAAATAACTGCTCAATGCAGCAATCAAGATTTTATAATCACATATCGCCTTGACGATGAAGCTGATGAAATCGAGCTAAGTTATCCATGTATAGAAGGATGTGCTGCTAAGTATGCAAGGATATAGTGCAGCAATTTATTACTTCTTGCTGTCACTCTGTTTTAACATGAAATAGGCCTCAAAGAAAGTAAAGGCTAGATAAGTAATCAAGAAACTCAAGAATACGGTCTTACAAACTGACCCCACGCGACTCCTTATGATGAGCATCATCGCTACAGACATCAACATCTTAAACCCCATATTACCTAATACGAGCCCAAGGTATAGCTGTTTGTTGGCAATTTTGAGCATATATTCACCAGCAAAGTAAACGACAACACTAAGAAAAGCGAAAATCAAAATAGACATTGTTGAGATCGTAATGATCACAGACTCACCTGTCCCGTACCAGAGTAGCGCATTTAAACCAGAAGATATAAAGATGGTGGCAAGCCATAAAAAAATGAATTTATTAAGACTCATTTATCTTCTTTTGAGAGATCAACAACAAGTTTGGTCATAAATAAACCAAAAGCCAATAGAATAAATAGAATTGTAAAATAAGGAGGATCGAAATTGAACTTCGTATCAATTTTGCTACCAAGCCACAAAGCAGCCATTATAATAGCAACCATCTGGAAACCAAGGCCCGAATACTTTAAGTAGCTATTGCCACTTTTTCGATTTTTCTTTGGTTTCTCGATCATAATGGCTTATTGAAATCCATAAATAATGTAACTTTTAACGACATGTCTAACCAAGATTAATCGACTATCGAAAAGTCTGTTTACGACCGTTAGAACTCAATCAAATTTAAAGGTAAGTCATCAACTCACTTTAACATTCAATACTAAGCGGTTCTTTGAGCTTCTTTCATACTCTTAATCTTCTGACCACCCATATCACAATTCACATTGAACATTGCACCTGCTTGCACTAGTAATTTACCAGTACTTATATCACCACTAACATTAGCA
>CALDEO010000027.1 GCA_937942465.1 uncultured Saprospiraceae bacterium | reverse complement strand
CTCGATGTATGTAAAGCTGATAAAAAACACAACAATAGCTAGTCGATATCGATAGCCTAGCATGACTGCAAATGCTGAAATAAAACTAATAGCGAACAATCCATAAGTTGCATATCCTAGGTCTTGTACCCACTCAAATCCATAATACTTAAAATGAAAACTTGGTTTGATATATAACTTATCGATCCAGTCATATGCTGCAAAACGCAGCAACGAAATGCACATCAGCAAACCAAAGAAAACACGAAAGGCTGCCAATGGGGCAGCCTCTGTGGTTTTATTTATATATCTATTGATCGTATTCACTTAGTCTCCATCAGCGTCTACGTAATCAACTTTCACATTGAGTGCTTGTAGCATATCTACTTTCATAAGAATTACATTTTTCTGTAACTCATCATATACTTTAAGCATCATACTATTGTCCGTTATAACCTGTGATGCTAAGTTATTATCCAATGCTTGAGATGCAACTCTTGCATTGTCAAACTGTGCATTGATCATCTCCGATAGATTGGTCTGATAATCATTGATACCATCAAGGTAATCTAAGTAACTACTCAATCCATCGCCTGTAGTAGTACCATCAAATGAGACACCATTGAAAAAATCTTGCGCTGCATCTAATGATTCTAAATACAACTCTTTAGATACTTCCTGAGCATAATACGCTTCTACTCTATCTGGTAATGTCGATGACGAAAATACTCCAGCAGGAATACCTATTTTGCCGGCTCTCAAAAACTTCTCATAGTAAAAGAGGTAATCATTGATCACTTTATTGACTGAGGCCGTAGCTGACGAACCAGAATTCTGTTTAAAAGTACTTCTGTATTGAGTCTTCCAATCCTGTACTACCAGATCCGCTAAATAAGCTAATCTATCTGTAATCCTCGAAAGGTATGCTCTATATGCCTCTCCAGATACGCTATCATATCTATTGACGATCATCGTGTCATCATGATCAATATCATGAATCAAGTAATCAATCGCAGCAAAACCTTGCTCATCAAAACTTGATGGTAACTCTAAGTTAAAATCACTTGTCGTAATGTTGTTTTCAATACCAGCTACATCTACAGGATAGACATTGGTAAAGTTCCTTAAACCGATTTCCTCAGCCTTACCTATATCATACATAGATACTCGCTGCCATGCCTTATACGATACCAACCACTGAGATTGTAATGCATTAAGGTTATCTATAGTCGCTTCGTTGTTAAATGTATTGACTGCATTGGACAGATCATTTAAGCTATTTAAATAACTATCAAATGCTGGAATAATCAAGTTATCAGCCCAATTGCTCAACATAAGCGATCGGTCGTAATTATCTACTTGATCTTCAGAAGTCGGCGATTCTTTACCGCAAGACACGATCAACACGGCACTCAGTAAGAGCCCGAAAAGGATCAATGGTGAAGTAAGGTTTCTAATTATTCTCATTGTTTAGAATTTCTGTCGCGAAAGTACTGATCGAATCTCAATAAATATAGATAAAAAGTACTTTATTTTTAATTAGTCTTAATAACGTTAGCTTCCTGCTTGTGCTACAGTAAAGTCAAATTTCGCTGCAATTGTTTCGGACATGCTATCTAAAGTTGAATCTGTTATATCCCAGAAGCCATTACCAGCTGTCAATTGAGCTATCATATTATCTACTTCAGCTCTTGTAAACATCACCGACCCATCAGCTGACCTTGTAAATCTTAAGCTATTAATAAACCCATAACCCTCTGATAAATCATGGAATGCACTACCTGTATTACCTCCTGCAAGATTAATTTTACCTTTCTGTAAGTAGTACACAGATCTAATACCAATAATATTAGATATCTCGCTTCTTAAGATCGCTCTTTGATCATCTACAACATCCATTTCATTGGCTACGATAGCCGCTCTACCTAACTTGTAGGCATCAAATATTCGTTGAGAAATTCCATTAAAGTCTGAATCATCCTCTACTCTACTTAGATATTTATTTAAGAAATCATCGTCTTCACCAAGTGTAGTCAATGGATTAGCGCCATCGGCAGCACCACCAAACATGTAGCCATAGGCTTCGTCCCAGTAATGCTCTAAAGCAGTGTAAGATTTTCCTTCAATCACTATCCCATCTGCATTATCAGCAACATTAGTAGCAGCATACAACACGTCTTCACTCAAATAATTACTCATTATTTGATCTCCCATCAAAGCTCCTAGTAGTGTTTTGGCAACTGCTTGATCGTATTCTAATCCCTTAGCATTAACATATCTAGTGCTTGCACCGTCAGCAATCTGACCTGCAAGCCCGACTGACGCAAGTTCATTCCATCTAGGAAATACTTCACTCACTTGAGCAATCAATAACTCATCCATTTCTGCTTTAATGATTGCACTTTCAGAAGTATTTGCCTCAAATAAATCTTTCGATGCTGCTACTTTAGACCGAACACTTTTGGTAGATGTATTTAACTCATCTGTTGAGAACGGAGCTACATCTTCTCCCGTTGCACTTTCGTTGGCAAACATCTCTTGTAAGCTTACTATTGTTGTTTGTGGATCCGTCATCGCTGCAACCAATTCACCAGCCATTGCAAGTCTCTGTGTCTGACCTGAATACGAAACGGTGGAGATGCCATCTCTGGCAAATTGATACGAAACAGGCTCATTAATATTGTCTGGCAAATCGGTATCATCGTTACAAGACATAATAATTGTACCGGTAAAAAACATCAGACAGATCGTTGATAAATTGAATGTTTTCATATTGAATTCTTATTGGTTATTTTTATTTAGATTGATTCTCAATAGCAAATGTAAAGCGTAAATTTTTAATTCTCTAACTTTATCTGGATTATTTCTAAATAAGGTTTTTCGAGTACTTAGTAGCCCGTATTTAGTATCTAGATTTTGTTATGCTTTCGCGAATATTCTTTGTTGGTCGTCCCGAAGTCACGGACCTTAAACTCTGAGATTATCTAACAATATTGTATTTGCTACTCTGCTTTCGTGCTAGGGGGCTGCGACCCCTAGCATACTTACACATGACGTCGCGAGGTCACAGACCTTCGACTCGGAGATGATTTATGAATATTGTATACGCTACTCTTCTTTCGTGCTAGGAGGCTTCGACCCCAAGCATACCTACCACGTCACGTCGCGAGTTCACATACCTTCGACTTGGAGATGATTTATGAATATTGAATTCGTTATTCTGCTTTCGTGCTAAGGGACT
>CALDEO010000026.1 GCA_937942465.1 uncultured Saprospiraceae bacterium | reverse complement strand
GTGATTGCAATCTACTTGGTATTTTCATAAATAACCACTACTAAATATCCCTTAATAACAATTGTTAAATCAAGGGTTTTAATAAAGTAAAAGTCCATTGTTGAAATAACAGTTTCAACAATGGGCTTTTTTATTTAAGCTTGTTATGATTACCGTAAGTGTGATTGTCCCCTTTTATTATACAATTTGAATTACAAAATGGGATGTAACACAAATTACGATCTGATTCGTTATAGCGTTAGATTAGACAATTAATATACTAACAGGTGAGTGGATCGAATATCTACTCGCCTGTTTTTATTTTGTATCGAAATATTGACCACAGCGTGGTCATACTATGTTAGCTAAGTCAACTTAACATCGCCAGTTGACCCTGTAGGTGTCACACTATACATCATCATAAGTGCCTCGACATTACGGTCCGACAACCTTATAGTACGACCACGCTGTGGTCGATTAAGCTTTTCCAACGATTTATACTAACAAAGTTAGACCTCTCTGAGGTCTTATTTAATAGGATATTCGAAATTGTACAGCTCTGAAACCAAAATAGTCTGCCACCACACCTTCAATACTTGCATACTTAGATTGTTTCTAATCGATACTTGGCAATCCTTAAATCCAAACTAAAACATTTATTTGATATGACTTCCTACACTCTTAATTCAAGTACTGCATTAACGGTAATTGACCACCGCGTGGTCATACTATGTTAGCTAAGTCAGCTCAACGTCGCCATTTGACCCTGTAGGGGTCACACTATACATCATCATAAGTGCCCCAACTGTACGTCCGACAACTTTATAGTACGACCACGCTGTGGTCGATTAAGCTCTTGCAACGATTTATGCTAACATAGTTAGACCTCTCTGAGGTCTTTTGCACCAAGTTTTTTTTGAAATAAAATTAGAAACTCCTACACAATAGAGGGCTTCATAGAAAAGGGCAACACCACAAAAATCAGAAGACCTAAAAAGTAAAAAAAACGAAGGCCATAATCCCATCCCATATACAAGCAATACCAACTTAAACTTTCATTACTTTGTGAAGTCCAATAATTTTCAGAATTTATATCCGGATATGAACTTCACGACACGTCACCCTCTCAGCTGTTTTCTCATTGTTGTATTGTGTTTTACATTTGCGAAAGCTCAGTCTCAACCCAACATCCTACTCATCATTGCAGATGACCTAGGGGTAGATCCACTGCGAGGATATCATGATAGAGAAATGATGGCCATCACGCCGACACTAGATAGCCTCCGAGCGAATGGTATTACATTCGAAAATACATTCGGGACACCGAAATGTACTCCATCAAGAGCGACCATAATGAGTGGACTCCATGGGATTAAGACGGGTGTACAAGGTACTCCTGGCAATTTGGATCTACAATACACCTCATTGTTCAAGGCAGTAGAAGACAACACCAACAATGCCTATGCAGATGCCGCTATCGGTAAGTGGCATATATCTCAGCCAGTCAGCAATGATCATCCGCTAGACCATGGTGCCGACTATTATATGGGATTTATGGGGTCGGGGCCAGAGGATTATTATGAATGGACCAAAACTGAAGATGGGGGTAACAGCACTGAAACAACCTATGTCACTACGCAATTCACAGATGCATCGTTGGACTGGATTGATAACCAGACTAAGCCTTGGCTATTGTATCTAGCCCATGCAGCACCACATACACCATACCATGTACCACCTGCTGGTACCTATAGTATTGAAAATACCACTGGTAATGCTCGGAAATATATAGCCATGATAGAATCTATGGACTATAGTATCAATCGGCTTCTACAATCAATGGAGCCCGAAGTACTAGCCAATACGGTCATTATATTCATCGGAGATAATGGTACACCTGGCCCACAACTACAAGACTACCCAGAGGGTCATGGAAAAAGCACCCTTTATCAAGGAGGTATCAGAGTACCCATGATTATATCTGGAGCAGGAGTTACTAGAAAAGGAGAACGAGAATCGGCTCTCGTAAATGCAACAGATCTATATGCCACTATTATAGAAATCGCAGGAGCTGAACTTCCTGGTGGTGTCAATAATAGCCTGAGTTTTAAGCATCTATTGAGTGATGATCAAGGATCAGAGAGAGACTTTAACTATGTAGATTTCGTAACAAATGATCTTGAAGGTTGGGCCTCTAGAGATGATCAATACAAACTCATCACTTATGATGATGGTAGAGAGGAGTTTTATGATTTACTGCAAGATTCGCTAGAGTTTAACGATCTATTATTGACTACACTAGATGCAGAGCAAGTAGCAATAAAGGACAAGCTCAGTCAAGAGTCTATCATCAGGAGAGATGGCTGGTCTTGTACCGATCAAATACAAAATGGCGATGAATCAGGTATCGACTGTGGAGGTAGCAATTGTGCTCCATGTACTAGTAGCACGTCTACTATAGACAAGACTACTGGGATCACGGTATATCCCAATCCTGCGACAGCTTACATAGAGGTAAACTCAGCTAACTCTCGAATCAAACGTATAGATATATACACGGAATCAGGAAAGCTCATCTTATCAAAAACACCAGAAAACCCATTGCAAACGAATATCAACGTGCAAGGT
>CALDEO010000025.1 GCA_937942465.1 uncultured Saprospiraceae bacterium | reverse complement strand
CCTTCTCTTATTGGCTCGCTCGTCTTGGCAGCTCCATGTGCCATCGGCGCCGTACCGATACCCGCCTCATTGGAAAATGCTCCTCTACGGATACCAAGCAATATCAATCCACCAACGGCACCACCCAACATCGGCTCACCTTTATAGTAGTTAGCTGAGAATGCTTCTGTAAATATCATCACAAAATACCTTGGTACTGCTTCAATATTAATCACTAGAATACTACAAACAATCACAAAATACAGAATGACCATGATCGGCACCAATAACTCAGTCGTCTTACTGATACGCTTTAACCCACCAAAAATAACGATACTCGTAATGATCGTGAGGATAATACCTGTGATCATATTGGATTGAAATCCCGTCTCTACACCCATCGGTGTAAGCATAATATCTCTGACTGCTTGGGTAAGTTGATTGACATTAAATATGGGTAATGCTCCGATCAATCCTGCAAGACTAAAAAACACAGCCAGAGGTTTCCATTTCTTGCCGAGACCATTAACAATGAAGTACATCGGGCCACCTTGTACATCGCCGGCACTATCTCTACCTCGATACATGATCGCTAGACTACAAGTAAAAAACTTAGTACACATACCGATAATACCACTGACCCATATCCAAAAAATTGCTCCAGGGCCACCGATTGATATCGCAACGGCAACACCTGCAATATTGCCCATACCGATCGTAGATGCTAGTGCTGTAGACAATGCCTGAAAATGAGAAATCTCCCCTTCGTCCGCCTCATTGTCATACCTACCCATGAGGATGAGTACCGCATGCTTGAGATGCTTATACGGAGTAAATCGAGAATAAATAATGAAAAAACAACCACCACCTACTAACAAGATCAATAATGGCAAGCCCCAAACAAAAGAGGCAAAATTGGATACATATTGATCTAGTGTTTCGAACATAGTATTAAGGTCGTTAAAAATTGTTAGCTATTGGAGTGTTTAGCAATTTGAGGCAACTCACATTATCTACATAAATACGAACAAACAATACCCGTTGCCATTGCGGCATTGAGTGACTCAGCCATATTGGTAGGAGACGCAGGTATCTTGATCCTTAGATCGGCCGATGACTCTACATCTGGGTGTACCCCTTGACTTTCGTTACCTACGATTATGATTCCTCCCTTTGCGGGAATATCTACATCATACATATTATCACCTTGCAATGAGGTCACGACGGTAGATAGAGAAGATAAATGCTCTTGTACATCGGCTAGCTCAGCTAGGACAATCGGCATCCTTACTATGCTACCCATAGCAGCTTGTACTACCTTAGAATTGTAAAAATCTACACTCCCCTTCGATCTGATAATGGCTTTAACACCAAACCACTCAGCAACTCTAAGTATCGTACCCATATTACCAGGGTCTTGTAGTCTATCCAAGAAAATATACCATCCAGAATTGTCTAGATGTTTTAATTCTGTTAAAGTGAATTGATTGGCCACTACAATGGGTTCTTGTGGCGTTGTCTGACTGGATAAATCTTTAAGCTGAATCCTGTCAATAATCTGTATCTTGTCAGCTAATTGTGATAATAATGAAGTATTGGCAAGAGTCCATTCTTCGGTAGCTAGGATATATTCAATTTCTAATGGTTTTTGTTGAATAATTTCCGTTGCCAATTTATGACCTTCACTAATGAATTTACCATACTTTTGCTTAAACTTAGTTAAACTCAAAGATTTGATATATTTTTCCTTCTGTTTGGATAGAATCTCGTGCTGCATAATGAAAAGTCGATAATAGGAATATGAATCCAATTGTAAGATATAGTATTAAACTGTTTTTCATAATATCTACTGCGGTACTTATTCAATCTTGTAGTACAGGTAAGTATCTTTCTGATAGCCAATCGCTGCTAGATGAAAACAAGATTAACTTTGTAGGTGATGTAAAACCTAACAATAAGGCGCTGATGCTCTATGATCTGCAGTCATTCTACCAGCAGGTTCCTAATTCTAATTTATTTTTGTTTATCCCTAGGGAGTATTATCATTTTGCACATTCAGCACCTGCTGATACTAGCTGGTATGACAACTGGCTCAGAAAAGATCTAGGTGAACCACCAACCATATATGAGGAGCAAATAAGTAACATCTCTGCAAACTCAATGCAGCAGTTTTTACGAAATAAGAAAGGATATTATAATGCACATACAACATTCAAGTCGCAGACAATAAATAAAAAGACATTGGTTACGTATGAGGTAGATCTCGGTGACCAATACAAAATCGGCGAAATTGAATACATCGGTCAAGATACCAACACCGTAGAGCTGATTAAATCATTCTCCAATAACACATTCCTGAAAAAGGGAGAACCTATAGATGCTGCATTATTTGATAAAGAAAAAAACAGGATCACTAGGGCCTTACAAAACAGAGGCTACTCAAGATTTATACCCAACTATATCAATGTCAAGGGAGATAGTAGCAACTTTAATCAAACGATTGATATTTTCATGGAGATCAAGTCTCCACTGCCAGAGTTGTATCACAAAAAGTATAACGTCGGTCAAATAAATGTATTTACCGACTATTATCAAGGTCAAGATTTGTCTTTAAATAGTGTAGATACCCTTAACGGAATAAATTTTCTATATCAAACAGAGCGGCAGATCATCAGACCTAAAACCCTGCTGCGATCGATCTACCTCAACACCAATGACATCTACAAACAAAATAATCAAGCAAAGACATTCAAGAAATTGTCGGAATTTGACATGTATCGATTTGTATCTATCAATCCATACTATACAGAAGAAAGTGACTCGCTCATCAACTATAATATATTCATAACACCATATGAAAACAAATGGGTATCGGACTTCGGTCTCAATCTCTTCTACTCGACTATAAGTAATAAAGGTAGATCGCTCCTAGGACTAGGAGGTACAGCGAGTCTTACCAATAGAAACATATGGAGGTCAGGTAACACCTTGACATTTGACCTAGAGGCAACGGACGAATTTCAAATAACTCAACCAATCCAACAATCAGCTGTAACCGTCAATCTACAGACCAATCTAAAAATGCCTAAACAGTTTGACCTTTTAGGTTTTGCTCGATCTATGCGATTTTTAGGACTCCTCCGAGGAGAGCGGTATGAGACCTTCAAAGATGAAACAAAGACCAACATAAGTCTTGGGTTCAATATTCAAAACATCAAAAATGCCTACGATATTAGATCCACAAGTATCTCATTTGGATATGACTACACTCCGAATATCAGTACTCGATATCTGGTCAGGCAACTAGGGCTGGACTTAAATGCTTACAGCTTAGATGAGGCATTCCTTACGATCATCAATGATAATGAATTTATAAAACGAAGTTTTACAGACAATTTATTTACCGGATTTGTCTTTAGAGAACTAGGTTACTTCTATCAAAGTCCTAAATCTAAACAAGGGCATTCATTTGCATTCCTTGCAAATACGGAGATCAGTGGTGGTGAGGTGTATCTTGCCAATAAATTGTACAATAAAATCAAGGATACCAATGAAACTTGGAAACTGAGTAATCGGTATGAGTATTCACAATTTGCCAAAGTCGAGCTTGATTTTAGGTACTATCACGAAGTCAGTAAAGGATCACAGATCGCAAGTAGATTTAACGTAGGTATGACTGCTCCGCTAATCGCTCAGCAAGAAGTGCCTTATGTCAAACAATTTTTTGTAGGTGGACCTAATAGTATACGAGCATGGCAGATACGACAGCTCGGCCCGGGTAGTTATGAAGATGTATTTGTACCCAATATATTCTATCAACAAGGAGACATCAAATTGGAATTTAATCTCGAATATCGTTTTGATTTATTTTGGATCGTTGAACTAGCTACCTTTGTCGATGGTGGTAATGTATGGACCCGTAAAGAGGATACTAGTAGACCTGGTGCCAACTTCACATCACAGTTTTATGATGACATAGCACTCGGTGCAGGATGGGGAATCCGATTTGATTTCGTCTATTTCAATATTCGTTTTGATTTTGGATATCCAATCAGAAACCCATATGAAGATGAAAATGGAAGCCATTGGGTACAGCTTAGAGAATTCCAAGGTCTAGGTAATGTCAACCTGGCTGTCAACTACCCTTTCTAATAAACATTCGTGTAAACAAAAAAAAGAGCCTTGACTAAATAAAAGTCAAAGCTCCGCGTACTTGGATCAGCATCCATTACACTATATTTATTTTTTAGCCCAATCTGGGTTATATTTCTTTCCTGCTGATGAGGTTGTTATATCTCTTATTTGCATGTCTCTTCTTGCAGATAAAAATACTCTTGGAGAATTACCTGCTGCGTACGGATTAAATGATCTGAAGCTGTTCATAGTTAGTGGTTTTTATAGTTGTCGTAGAATATTCTACTAGTAAATTTCTTATTGTTACTGTTAGATGTTAATGATACGTTTTCATTATTTGCATCTATACAACTAAGACGTAAGGATTGGCTTTCATGTTTCAATTAAAATCCATACATCGTTGAATATCAGTTATTTCAAGACGAATCCATATAAAGTAATTGACCAATGCTGCTTTTTAACAGACGAATCAAAAAAGAGCCTATTTTCACTTATTTAGGAAGCTAAAAA
>CALDEO010000024.1 GCA_937942465.1 uncultured Saprospiraceae bacterium | reverse complement strand
TCGTCGAAGAGTTCAACCTTAAGGATGGGGTCTGATGATGTGAGGTGTATTATTCCCTGAGTAGGATTGGGGTATACTTGAATTTCAATATTAGGAATTTGGGTGGTTGATGTAGGGTTTTGATAGCAATCAAAGTCGTGTGACCAAAATTTCATGTTCTCCGCATTCTTGCGCATATCAGCCGCTTTTTGGTAATCAGGAAGCCCGTCATCTGTTTTTTCGATGTTGATGTAGTACTCAACACTTGGACGGAATAGGTATTGGACCTTAGGAAAAGAGTGAAAGGCATTTCGTTGTCCAGATGGATTGCCTGCCGATATTTCATCCCAACCGTCAGCTTGATGTACATTGCCATCAAATGATGCTAGGTAGGCCTCTTCAGTACTTGGATTATAGCCGTAGTCAAAAGGAGTTTTTGGGTTGCCATCATTCCAATAGCCACTGAGTATTCTATTGTACAGTTGGTCGGCGTTATTAGGTCCCGATGTTTCTTTATCAGGATCAAGGTCATAATGACTTAAAATGGTTGGTTGATAGATAGCGATTTCTCCTCCGTCTTCTAATAAGGAGTATATATCATTGACCACATTTTGAGTGATCACAAGGTTGTCATAGACCTCATTGGTCTCGGCCTGCAATGGATCACTATATACAAATGTAGCATGGCTTAAAGAGTCATAAGCTAAGTAATCGTTGGATGAGTCACCTAGAGAGAAATTGTTGTTAAAACTGAAGTTAGCATGGAATATTTGATCTCGATAGGGTTGGATTAAATATTTCACCATGATCCCATTTGCTAGATTGACTTCATCATTTGCGCAGTTATAGCCGTAGATTTCTACTCTCCCATGAGCATCCATACTCTCCCCACCTTCAATATTTGCATCAAGGTTGTTACTAAAGTATTTGAGTATATAAATTTCAGGAATAAAGATTTCTGCATTGCTGTGAGGTATAGGAAATTCTCCCTCATCAGGATCGTAACTACCATTATTATTTATGTCATAATATGGTGCCAAAAGACTAAGCGTAGACAATATAGAATCAGCAAAAGTTACTCTATAGGCTGGCCAATCAAAAATGGCTGCTATTGGATTGTCTATAATACCGTTATCTTCATAGTCTGCTATATGTTGTTCTATTTCTGATCGGGTAACTACATAATAATCGTTGTGTACTGAAATTAGGTTTTGGTTGGTATCATACCAAGTTATTCCAGAAATAAAACCTGATTTTGAGGGGTCTTCTATATCAATCATATGGCTGGCCACATGTATTTGTCCTGAAGCATTAGACCCCACGAAAGTCAGACCAATACCATCATGTAGTGTCTCCTCTTGATCGGTATACCGGAGACCTATGTTTCCTTCCTCGGCATTAAACACCTTACCATCAGACCGTACTGAAAACTCAAAGTCATTGAGTTCAAATACTCTTGATGTCTGTTGAGCTTGTAAGCAAATGCTGTTTATTATGAGTGTAAGTATGAATGTAAATAACCAGTTTTTCATTTTGTAAATTTTGTGTAGACTCAACTAAATATTTTTCGTTTAAATTTTCACCAGTTTTTCAACATGTGTACCTTGACCTGTTGTGATATGAGCGAAGTAGATACCGGGGACATTAATATCTAGCACTATATCAATATGATTATAAATCCTAGATTGTACAAGTTGGCCTAGCTCGTTGTATAGGTCAACTTTTTTTATGATGTAATTGCTACGAATACAAAATTGATTTTCTGAGGGATTAGGAAAGAGACTAATCTCAATGTCAACTCCAGAGTCAGTTGTGGCGGTATTGGGGTAACAGTTAAAAGCACTGCTTCCTTGTAGGAATGACTGTATTTCAATACGGTTAATATGGTTTTGTGAATAGTCGGGAAGTCCTTCAACCGTATCTGAGACATGAAATATATGAGTCAATGAATTTACAGATTGGGGTTGTAACTTTATTGGTGGAAAAATATGCAATGCATTTCTTTTGCCTGAGTTATTGCCTTCTATTGACTCATTCCACCCATCTGTAGATCCTATGTACCCATCAAATGAATATGGGTATGTCTCTCCAGTTAGGCCATTATACCCATATGCTGAGGGAGTTTTTACTGTTCCATCTTTCCACAATCCACTAAGTGTATTATCATAAAACTGTTCATCGTTTGTAGGGCCACTTGTTGCTAAGGTAGTATCTGTATCGTAGTGGTTGAAGTATTGAGGCGTATGAAAAATGGGTGGTATATTTCCGTTAAAGAGAGTATACTCATATAAGCCACCCAACAAAAAAGTGCTAAGTACTTTGCCCTGAGTTCTGGAGTACGTATCAGGTATTAGCGGATCATTGTAGCAGATAATAGTGTTGTCAACAGTATCATATGACAAATAATCATTACCACTATCGCCAAATGCGAAGTTGTGATCGATGCCTAATTTGAAATCAAGGTAGTCTGTAATGCCAATAGAAGTTATTATATGTTGTACAAAAAGATAATTTGTTAGATCAAGGTCATCAAT
This sequence comes from uncultured Saprospiraceae bacterium, assembly GCA_937942465.1. Classification (GTDB taxonomy): domain Bacteria; phylum Bacteroidota; class Bacteroidia; order Chitinophagales; family Saprospiraceae; genus JAHDGW01. The sequence continues at coordinate 3,177 of CALDEO010000024.1, read as the reverse complement.
GGAACAATCAAAACCATAAATCATAACAAGCCCATTTAGTAACAAAGGTTGCGCAGTAGAGTTGTATAGAGAATCACTGGTAAAGTATTTTAATACTATATTACTTATTGGCATATCCCATATCGACTGGTCGTCGATATTAGGGTATTCGCCTAGCTGTGGCTCATACTTATTATTTCCATTTACATCAAAAAATGGAGCAAATGCGGCTGGGGTATCATAACTTATAGTATCGCTATAATATTCGTTATTTTTTCCAGGCCATGTAAAAATGTCACTGATAGGATTGTCTATCACTAGGTTGTCTTCATAGTCTTGTATATGTTTCAAGATATCATTGCGATCGATAGTGTAAAATTGATCATAGATCTGGTCCATTTCAAGAGCACTGGTAGTAGAATTTCTAAGTCCAGATGTGAATTTGGAAAAACTTGGATTTGAATAATCGACAATATGTCCACAAGAGTGTAAGTTACCTGATATATTTGGGCCGTAGCCGACTAATCCAATGCCTTCGTGAAGTGACTCATTATCTCCTTTATATCGTAATCCTACACCGTTATCATCAGTAGAGAATACCTTGCCATCACTTCTTATAGAATACTCAAAGTCATTGATAGTAAAGTTTTGAGTTGTCAATTGGCTGAATACGAAATTGCTGTTTATTATCAGAATGAAGAGTGTAACCCAGTTTTTCATCGGTAGTGATTTTATATAAATGTAAGTCATGATTTTTGAATAGCATAGAACAAAATAGGATCAAGTCGCCAATGAGTTAAGACCTTTTTTGGATGGCTGTTGTGCTTGATTAATTCGATTGTATTGCCCAACTTGGCGTTTAATAAAGGTGTAATTAGATAATAAGTAATAAGCTAGTAAGGGAGTATGAAAGACTTAATCAAGAATTGGGCTCGTAGGGTACCTATGAGTAATGCAAAAAATCATGAATACCATTGGATGATCACAAAACTCATGAAAGAGTACCTCAATGAAGACAGTAATTGTATTGATGTTGGAGGTGATAAAGGTGTTTTGTTTGATGAGGTGTTTTCCATAGCTCCACTTGGGGTGCATACTCTTTTTGAGCCAGTTTTGGAATCTTGTAATCAGCTACAACAGAAGTATGCGCAATCAACTAATTGTAACATTCTTAATGCTGCATTGAGTGATAAAAACGGAATTAGTAGTTTCAATTTAAGCTTGTCGAATCCAGAAAAGAGTAGTTTTAAAAAAGTCGATAAGATGATTAGTAATGGACAAAATCAACTCATTTTCGTAGAAACGGTAAGGTTAGATGATGCATTAAGCGAACGACAACATGTAGACCTTATCAATATTGATATTGATGGTGGGATATATACCGTTTTGCAAGGTGCTTCTAAGACAATAGAACGAAATCGCCCATTAGTTACTTTTAGGTTTAACACGATCTCGGCTGAAGTATTTGGGACTACTCCTTCTATGATTCATGATTATTTTAGTTTGTATAATATGCATGTTTATCCAATTCAAGATTTTGTGCAAGACAAAGCTGCATTGACATTGCCAGAGTTAGAAGAGCATTTGTCAGATGGGAGCTGCAGTTGGTTTGTAGGGCATCTGTAGCCTGAGTTTATCGTTTCCTATTTGCGAATATCATGTTTGCGAATACCTCTGGTATGAAGAGGAAGTGTTTTAAGGCCTCTGGCCTTATTGTAACTCAAATTGGTGCTATAAATCAGGGCAGAGCCCTTTTATCACATCTGTTTCGGGGCGGAGCCCCTCACGAACAAGATGTTAATATGACAAATTCGTTTTGTTGTATAATTCTACTTTATTATATTTAGAAAAATGGAATTACAATGGGGAATAAAATATTAGATGAAAATGGGCTGCATTTATAACAATAACAATCGTGGATTGGATTGATGTATTTACTAGACCTGTATATGCTCAGTTTATATTGGATAGCTTAAATTATAGTCAGCGAAATAAAGGATTGATATTGCATGCGTACGTCATAATGCCTTCTCATATTCACTTAATTGTAAGAACAGATGTTCCAACGGGATTATCTTCAATTATTAAAGATTTCAAATCTTTTACAGCAAGACAGATTATTGATTATTTAATCGATGCAGCAAATACCGAAAGTAGAAGACTATGGATGTTACATTTAATGAAGTTTAGCGCAGAGAGAAATAATAGCCACGGTGATCATCAAGTATGGCAGCAGGATAATCACCCCGTATTATTGTATAGCCCAAAGGCGATAAGAACTAATCTAAATTACATTCATAATAATCCTATTAATTCAGGTATTGTAGACATTGCGGAGCATTATCGATATAGCAGCGCAAGTAATTATGTGCATGGCAATGGATTGATAGATGTTACTATTCTTGAGGATATCTGGAATGATGAAGGATATGTACATACAGGCTTGTAGTATTCACACAGTATGTATTGTTTGCGAGGATGTTGTTTGCGAATACCTCTGGTATGAAGCGGATGTGTTGTAAGGCCTCTGGCCCTATTGTAACTTAAATTAGTGCGATAATTCAGGGCAGAGCCCTTTTATCACATCTGTTTCGGGGCGGAGCCCACTCACGAACAGTAAGTGATTGGTATCCATTAGAATAGGTCGCCTACAATAATTGGGTTCTGTCTAGTATCCCAGATTCTTAGTATTGAAATCTTATCAATATAGATTTTGTAAATTATGATATAGTTGGAGATCACCCGACCTCTTATATTGATCATGCTAGATTTTTTACCCGCCTTAGGAAATCGTTGTATTTGTACTACCGTTTCATTGAAAAGAGCATTCAATTTATTGCTATAGACTTTGGATTTGTTTCTTTTGATGTAGTATTCAAGAATCTTTTTTCTATTTACAATCGCTGTATTAGTCCATTCTATTTTGATAGCCATTCTTCCATTTCTTTCACGACGCTTTCATTGGTTCTAGTTTCACCTTGATCTACTTCATCACAGGCTTTTGATAGTTCCTTTTTTTGATTTTCATTAAATAACAATGCTCCTGTGCTAGACTCAAGTTCTATGACTCGAAGGATATCAGCTAGGACTTTTTCATCATTTAGTCGCTCGACTGTGTTATGAATTTTTTCTTTTAATACAGATACACTCATAGTTGTTATTTATCCAAATATAATAAATTTCATATTGATGTGCTAG
>CALDEO010000023.1 GCA_937942465.1 uncultured Saprospiraceae bacterium | reverse complement strand
GAGTAAGATGATGGTAATGAAGCTTAATAAAATCGTCTTAATATTCATAGATCAAAAAAGTAGAGCTACACTGATTACATCAGTGTAGCTCTTTATTATTTATTGAAAATAGTCTTTCATTCTTTCGAAAAATCCTTTCTCTGATTTTCCTGGAGTTGGTATGAAGTTAGGCATCTCTCTTAACTTCTCCATCATCTCTCGCTCCTCGTTATTCAGTGTCTTTGGAGTCCATATATTGACATTGATCAGTTGATCACCGTTGCCATAGCTCTGTACTGATGGTAGCCCTTTACCTCTCAATCTGAATATCTTTCCAGCTTGTGTACCTGGTGGTATTTTTATTTTTACTTTCCCTGTAAGGGTAGGCACCTCCGCAGTCATACCGAGTGCAGCATCTGCAAAGTTCAAAAATAAGTCATTGACGATATTCATACCATCACGGCTGAATACTTCATGATTCTTGACCTCCACATTGATGATCAAGTCACCTGACGGTCCGCCGCCTTGACCTGCATTACCATATCCTCTCATCGAGAGTTGCATGCCATCTTCTACTCCTGCAGGGATATCGATTTCTAGAGTATCATTTTCATAGACTCTACCCTCACCTCTACAGCCTGTACAGTTGGCAGTTACTTTCTGACCTGTACCATTACAAGTTGGGCAGGGCACTGTTGTCTGCATCTGACCTAAAAAAGTGCTTTTGATCTGACGAACATAACCAGAACCACCACAACCAGTACATTGCTGTACTGAGCTACTATCTTTAGCTCCTGACCCGCTACAATTATCGCAAGTCTTTTGCTTTTTTACTTTGATTTTTTTATTGACTCCTGACAGTACTTCCTCGTAAGTCATGGCTACTTTGATCCTTAAGTTGGACCCTTTAGTACCTCCACGTCTAGCGCCACCTCTAGATTGACCACCACCGAAGAAGCTCTCAAATGGACTCCCTTGATCACCAAATACATCACCAAACTGTGAGAATATATCATCCATCGACATACCACCTCTAAAGCCGCCGCCACCGCCGCCTTGACCCATACCAGCATGACCATATCGATCGTACTTGGCTTTTTTGTTGTCATCGCTTAGGACTTCGTATGCTTCGGCAGCTTCTTTAAATTTCTCTTCAGCTTCCTTATTATCAGGATTCTTATCTGGGTGAAACTTCATTGCTATCTTACGATATGCCTTTTTTATTTCTCCAGATTCTGCTGATTTAGCAACACCTAATATTTCGTAATAATCTCTTTTTGCCATAATTTATTATTGGACTCCAGTACATCTATTTGGGGTACAAGTACCTCATTGTATATTGGTTGTACGTTCTTATTTACCTACCACAACTTTGGCGTGACGGATGATTTTATCATTCAAATAATATCCTGTCTCCACAGTATCGATATTCTTACCTTTCATCTCCTCTGTCGGCGCAGGGATCTCTGTGATCGCATTGTGCAACTCTACATCAAATACCTCTCCTGTACTCTCCATAGCGACAAGTCCTTTGGACTTCAAGATACTGTGCAGCTTGTTATATACCGCTGTCACACCTTCCGAAAACGGCTCTTCAGAGCTATCATCATCAGCATATTTCTTAGCTCTATCAAAGTCATCGATCACAGGCAACAGTGATGTCACTGTGTCTTTGGCAGCAGAGTTCATCAAATCTAGACGTTCTTTGATACTTCTCTTTTTGAAGTTATCAAACTCAGCGAATAGTCTTAAGTACTTATCTTTTGCTTCTGCCACGTCAGCAGTAAGTTGCTCGATTTCTTCTTTATGCTTATCAGCCTTACTTTTTATTCCAAACATATTCTCTTCGTTTTCAGGAGTCTCTTCAGTCTCCTGCTCGGCATCGTTTACCTCATTAAGAATTTCTTCTTCGTGTAATACTTCTTTTATCTCGTCTGACATAATTTCACTTATATTAGTATGTACTTGATAGGTGCAATTCTTTTGCCAAGCGCAAATTGTAGCCAAATTGTCTTTAAAAATGAAATCAGTGGAAATTTTGTCACTATTTCTGCTTACTATCGAGTATTTTTCTGATTTCTTGGAAGCTACCTTTGACACTTAGTAGCGTGCCATCTGGAGCGATCAAAAACTTAGCAGGTACCTCTATCACACCATAGTCACCAGCAATATCTGATGTCACCACAAATCTTGATACATCCGCCAGCTGATATGGCCAGGTCATACGGAGACGCTTTGCAGCTTTCTGCCATCCGTCATCGGTCCGCTCTAGCGCTACACTCACCATCTCAAATCCTGCACCATCACCTAGATCCGCATCCTTATATCTATCGTACATTGCGACTACTTGTGGCGACTCTCTGATGCATGGTGGACACCACGACCCCCAGAAGTCCAGCAACACATAGTCGCCTCTCAACTGGGATAATTTAAATTCCGACCCATCGGCCAACAACGAGGTTATCTCCGGCGTAGGAGCCCCTACTTCTATACCCGATGGGCTCATACACGAGTACATGCTCACGCATATGAGAGCGAGAGTCAATCCTATATATTTCCTGATATTCATAGTCATAAAGTTAGCCTAAATTTTTGCCATCATAGTAGCCCGTCTGCGTATCCAATAGCATTTTAGTGATATAGGTAATCTGACCGACATGATAGGATAGATGCTCCGTCACATGTACCAGTATACTCATGACTGACAGATCAAAACACTGCACTCGACGTACTTCTAGGATTTCGCTTTCGCTAATATTCTGGATCACCGGTTGTACCTCAGCCTTGAGATTATTAATCATTTGCGTAAGCTCATCGATCGTCATATGACCCACCTCTGAAAACTCCGCATCCCTTGTCCGAGTATCCTCGCTCTGAGCGACTCCATGCATGATGTACTGCCGTATATTGCCGCATATATGTATGACGATCGTAGCGACACTATTGCTACTTTTATTAGGCTGTAGCCAAATCTGCTCTTCACTCAGCATCTCTAGACACTGCTCGATCCGAGGGAAGCATTCATCAAATAATCGGAAAGAAATCTCTTTTTTGAATTGCGTAAGCATAGTTTGATAGTTTATGAACACCAATATACAAACATTAAAAAATCCCTCAGTATCACAGATCTCTCAGATCGTCACAGATCGTCGGGATTTGCAATGCCAATGCAATACGATCGTATAGTCTTCTCAGGTAACGTTAGCCATCCATCAATAGCCCCAAGATTTATCTGGAGTTTAAATAGTATGTATACACATAAGGCTTTTGCAAAATCAAACACAATTTTGGCTAAAGCCCAACAACACTAAAACAATAAACAAATGGGCTAAAGCCCATTCCTATTGATGCAAACAGACATCACAGATCGTCGGGATTTGCAATCCCGATGCAATACGATCGCCTAGTGTTCCCTATTTAAAAAGTATCTAAAATATAAATAAGCCCATCACATTAATAAGCTATAAACCGATCACATAGCCATAGCAATCGTCACAAACGAAATCGACTTGGCCTGAGCCTTCTGACATAGCAATGCGCATACCTCTAGGGTCGCGCCAGTGGTCACTACATCATCGATGATCAGGACATGCTTACCCGTCAAGTCTGCACCCTCGCTAAGGACAAAACTCTGATTGACATTATGCAGACGATCTGATCGATTCATAGTAGTCTGAGAGTCTGTATTGGTTACTTTCTTGATGCAAGTATTATTAATCTCTATTTGGGTAGTTTCTTGTATTCCTTCCGCCATTTTCTGACATTGATTATAGCCTCTTTTGTGTTGCTTTTTGGGGTGTAGTGGTATCGGTATGATCTGGTCGAATGTGATATCACTCCAGTGTTCATTCATCTTGGCACCTATACGCTTGCCGATCTCTAC
>CALDEO010000022.1 GCA_937942465.1 uncultured Saprospiraceae bacterium | reverse complement strand
AATACGACGCCGTATCTAGAGATAATACCATTTGAGGTTTATAATGTACCATTAGATAAATTAGAATATTTTGGCAAGTACAAGGCAGAAAGCGCAATCATAGCCGTAGCTATGGATAGCATTTCTAACGCAGTAATTGTGAAAATATACATTTAGATATGGGGTATTATAGATCTTAAATGGTATAAGATAGCTTATTCTATTTTTATTGGCTACAGCCGAATAATTAAAAATTTAGTCTTGTCGTATTAGATTACTAACAGTAGCAACAAACTACCATATTACCGCTTAAAGTGGTAAACAAAATGAAATCTTGGCGAATTCTTAGCGGAGACCAATATGTCATAGTTGCTAGTGCCAAAATTGTTATCATTGACATAAAAACCTACAGAGGGAACAATCTCAAACCCTAGACTAAATTTAGAAGCAAAGTTATATTGCAGACCCAGTATATACCCGAATGATGGTGTCATCTGTGTTTCATTGTTGAAATTGCTAATAGATATTTGTGCTTGAGGTCCTCTTAAAAAAGTAAATTTATCAAAGTCTATTCTACTTTCTAAACCAAGGTTAAAACCAATAGTGTAGTTAAGAATTTTTTTGCCATTGACGAGGTTATTATAGCGTATATCATTGGATACAAGATCTACTCTAGCATATCTACCATTATCAAGTTTTTGTTTGTACAATACTCTAAAATCCCTAAGGTTAGTAGTGCTGACACCAATCTCAAATGGAAGACTAAAAAAGCTTTTGGTTGTATTAGATTTATTAAAAATTTTGTAGTTAATTCCAAATTGAAAGCTCGAGTTGTATCCTGTAAATGTGGGTAAGAAATCATTGGAAGAAGTCACTTGGTGATTTACCAAAGAAGCATTGTAATGGGCAAAAAAGTTAAATTTATCCACATGTACACAAGCACCTAAAAGTAGACCCGGATCAAATTTTTTGTTATTTCGAGCAGTACTTTCATTGAGAAGATAGCCCATGTTGAATCCACCATATACTCCAAAAATGGGTAGAGGTTTATATTCGACCATAGTCAAGAAATCCAAGTATTTGTATTCCTCTTCATTGGTTGGTTCTGACCAGCCTTTATTAGAGAACTGAAGTGTCGATCGTACTTCCCATTTTTCTCTAGATATCAATGTAGAGTTGACTCCAACCCACCAATTCTGTAAATCATTAAACCTAGTAAAGGAGTTGTCATCAACCTTTACTGTAGAGTTATTAAACCCCGCCGATACACCCAATGAGTGTTGTGCATTTACATAAGAAAAACTAAATAGACTTAATAAAACGAAGGTCCCAATTACATTTTTTTTCATAATACTTTTTGAATATTGATCAATTCAGTACATACTCCATCTTGGTGTGAATGCTTTTTTTAAAGCCATTGTGCCAAGTAGAATAATCCCGCTTAAGAGACTTATAGCCCCTAAGTATTTCGAGTTGAAGTTAGTTATTAATCTTTGGTGCAAGTATTTATTCTAACAATTTTATTCATCTTGAATACTACTTAAGATAAGCAGTAAGAAGAACTTTACGTCAAGTCTAATGAACAACAAATACTCGTGAGTGACTATCTGAGAACGTACTAAGCTGGAGCATAAAGGCCTGTGAAAAATTATTTTTGCTCCTCCGATATCACTTATATTACAACCGACTAATCCAATCTCTGTAATCGAGATGAGACACCTTGACTATCAAAGCGATGATCCCATCGTTATCATTACTAAATCAAAAAAAGCCGAAATAAACAATCCAGTTTATTTCGGCTTCATTATTCATTTATATAATTGGCTTCTATATCTTAATCAATTTAAAATATCCTTTCAACTCAGGACTTGAGCACTTGGCGATATAGGTGCCTGGAGCATATTCCTCCAATGAGATGATCGTCTTTGATGCACCTGTGGACCTCGCTATTTTGTTGGTTTCTATTAGTAGGCCTAGGTTATTATAAATCTCAATTATTATATCATTCGATGTATCGAAATCCGAATTGAGTTCGATTGTGATATTATCTTTTGCAGGATTAGGATATGCAGAGATCGTACCGTCTAGTAGATCTGTAGTAGCATCGATAATGTTGAACTCCAGCTGTATTGTTTCTTCGTAGTTACAGTTGCCTGATGCATCTTGTACTACGATCATATAGCTACCAGCTAGCAACTCTGTGAATGTATTGGTATTGACGAAAGTCGCTCCTCCGTCGATACTGTATGTGTACGGCGCCATACCGTTGTTTGTAATGATCGTGATGGTCCCATCGGCAATGTTTTCACCAGTAGCTACGGTTGTACTGATCTGTGCAGAGATCGTACAAGGTACCTGGCTAGGACAGAACATCTCTTGAGTCTGAGAACCAAATACACCATCATTAGTAAACAGGGTATCACCCATCGCATTGACCATCAAGAAATCTCCTAGACCATATCCACAACAGATACCGTCACCTGCTGAGTCATATAAGTATAGAGAATAACAAGAGCTATAGTCAACACATATATCTTCTGTTGCTAGTTGCAGACCTGATGCTAGACCGCCTGCAGCTATTAGTTGGTTACTTGATTCATCAATGACCTCCCAAGTCGTTTCATAGGAGTAGTCATCGGCGTTGATTATCAGTGTTACATAGTCGTATTCTGTATTGAGATTAGTCACGACGGTTGCACTATTGTTAGTATCTATAGCATCTTCTTGACCATTTACAGTTTTTAGATTTAATGTTATTTCATTATCCTCTGCCTGTAGATTTTCAGTGATATTGATCGTAATATTTACTTCTGATTGGTACGGGATATTGAAGTCATACATTACAAGGTCTACAACGGTGCCATTGACGATTACTTCGATCTGTGTATCACTAAATGTGCTCTCTCCTAGGTTCTTTACTTTAGCAATTATTTCTACATCTCCACCACACAGGGTAGTAACTTCGCCAGCTTCAAGTTGTCCTTCTAGTAGGTGTAGCTTACTCAGTACGGTACTGAATGTATCATTCTTTGCGTAGCCATCATTTATATCTGATACGATAGCAGATAGATTGTAATCACCGATCGTAGAGAAATCTTGAGGGATTGTAAATTGGTACTCACCGGTACTCTGAGGGTTTAATTCATCACTGACCATGATCGTCTCGACAACAGTGTCGTCTATCAGTAGAGATACTTCAAAGTTAGACATTGCTCGGAGTCCTCTATTAGCAATTTTAGCAGTCACTAGTTCTTCATCACTGAGACCTGCAGAGCTTATTGGATCTGTGATATCTTCAACAGCTAGGTCAAAGTTAGATTTGATCTCTGCCCAGAACGATACCCAAGGTCTTGCTTGTTTGATTATAAGTTGGTCCTGTGCAGTTACCTTATATTCGATATCCATACCAAATCCTTCAGCACCTACAACATTGTATAGCACTTCAAATTTATCGTGGATCACTCCTAGGTACTCACGCATCTGATCGAGGTACTGATCTGCCATGACGAGTTCGCCGTCAGCTACGAGGTTAGAGTTTCTTAATACAAAGTAACCACCGTCTACGTCTTGACTTAGTAATATTTCTTCAGGTATTGAGTTTGCATCTGGGTTCGTTATTAAAAACTCGCCTACTTGAGTATTCAGGTAAAATGTATTATCTGTCTGATATATTGGGTCGATACTTACACCTACACCATTAGATTTTTCTTCTTCAAAGTTGGGGTGACACAATAGTCCCATAGCAGCGATATATTGATCGACTCTATAAAAGTCTCTTTCGTCATATGCTCTAAAATTCCACATACTGGCGTACACTTGCTTGACAGATTTAGAGATATGCCCTTCGTCAGGATGTTGTGTCTTGGATGTATATAAGCCGGCTCCACTAAAGCCAGGTAGATCTTCATTATTAGTACTAGATCGACATCGTACAGAGGTCCCTTCTGGGAATGAATCATGCATTGCTTGCAGTTCGTCTAGCATCCACTGCGGCATATCAGCATCTTTTATGTCTTTTCTAAAGTCTTTAAGCATATCGATACGAGCCTCAAGATCTGTTAGGAAAGTAGGATCGGTGATCATTGTTTCTGCTTTTTCATAAAAGCCGTTAAACTTCATAAACTCATCATAGAAGTAAAAAGGAATACCAAATCCATCAGGTATTGTCCCTTCTGGGAATCCAAATGATCGCATGGTAGCCACATTAGTACACTTAGCACCGAATGCTGTAGACATATCAAATATTATTTCATCTAATGGTAGGATACTCGTAAAAGATAAATCTCTATCTGGTATCTGAGCTTCAGTAGGTCTTAATTTTTCGTACCAGTCATTTACTTCTTCCAAGCTAGCCTCACGGATAAAATATTCTTCCTGAGTTACTTTATAGTAGATATACTTCCCTATCAAGTTGGCAATAGAGTCTATCGCTTGCGGTTCTTTGATGTAGGCATTAGGGGCATTGTCTTGTATCGCTCTGAGGTTAACATGAGATAGCGGTGTCTGTACTACGGATGTAATAATACCACCAACTCTCGGTAAAGAATTAGGTAGTACATCATACAATACGATATCTCTAGATCCTGGATTTTCATCTAATGTCATCTGCTTAAAAAAGCCAAACCCTTCAGCTTGATTAAACGGGATGAAATCTATATCTGCAAATATTACTGATTCTAAAACAACGTTAATTCTAGACCCTTCATAGTCGGCTTGGTATTGATTGAGGTATGTGTTTTCACTATTACCACCGATAAAATGTTGCATGCTATTTTGTAGATAAGGCATGTTCCTTATTAATAACTCGAAAGTTTCACGAGTATTGGCAAATGTAGTAGCATTACCAAAAGAGAAATTAAAATCGTAGCTACCTATTGCTCCGTTAGACAGAATAGTGTTGGGGTTGTATACAATCTCTCCGGTAGTCACATCATCTCCAAATTGATCAACATCGATCGTGGATAAAAAATTAGCATGAATAGAATGCGTATTGGAGTTAATGAAATATACTTCTGCCTCGTCAGAGCTTGGATTAACAATCGCAAACTTTACAAATTCTTTATCATTAAGAAATGGTGCCCAGGATACATCTTCAACAACACCTAAATCAGAAAATGCTTCTTGTGTTGGTATAGACCCTGCCCCATCGTTAAAAGGGATCACTCTAGCAAAGTTAAGAGGTGCTTGGATCGGCATATTATTTAGCTCTGTGATGTCATCAACACCATCACCATCAGTATCTGCGGGATCTGCAATGTCATACGCAGTGATTTTATAGTTTTCTACTGGGAATGCGCCTGCAGGCTCAGAGATAAACATTGTACCATCCTGCCCCAATGTAAGAGAGGTGATCGTCTCATAGTCCAAGTTAGGTGCATGTAGTGCTGTCAGTATATAATACTTATCGGCATCACCATCGATTTCTAGTTGTACTTGATCGAAACTGTTAACTGAATAACTGAGTATCGGAATATTCTGTGCAAAACAGATATTACAAATGGCTAGACAAAGAACAACAATAGAAAATTTCCTTTTTTGCATAAGATATAGTTTGGTTTTAGAGATCTGATCCGACAAAGTAGACCTTATCATACTTTATATGTCGTAAACAGACGAAACGATGCATGAGACCCTAATAAATATTAGCTTCCGCCTAAGTAAGCCGTAAAGCATATAAGTCGAGTAACAGGCATAATGATCCAAAATAATTAAAAAGACGGCAAATTTTTGATTTATTGACCATCCTTTAATTTTTAGGGTCATCAATTAATAGCTTATGTCTTGATTTAGTACTGTTTGCCAGTCTATAGTCTTTATACTAATGACTTGTTATAATGACTGTGATCCTATGGAGTATGTTCTTATCAATAAACGGTGACCCATGTCGCATTCAATGAACTACGCTATAAAATGCACCAAGGGAGTTGTTGCTACAAGGAGAAGTAGCGGATATGTAGATCTATACTTTATCTACTAAAGAAGGTCTTTTTTTAGACCCTTACGGGGAATACTAACTAGGGTTTTTGACACCGATCATCATACCAAAAACGATATTGATCTGGGTATAATAAAAGTGGTGACTTGCTCGATCTATTTCGTCAATAGTAGTACGTACATCTGGCATATTAATAAATCCAGTTTTAACTTCGGACTGTATAAAAAACCGATCATAGAACATCAAATTGACACCAGCTACAGCACCGAATCCATAGCCTGACAAGTGAAACTCATCGTGTCTATCTCTACCCATCAAAGTGGTATTGGTCCTAGGCATTAATAGACCAGCTCCTGCTCCTCCCATTACGTTGACTTTGATTTTATTTAGGTGTAGCAATTGTTGTGATCTACGCAGCTCTACATTAGCGTAGTTGAGCCCATCGGTATGCTCAAACTGTAAGAAATCGTATGTAATAGGAATCGATGCTCCGTCGTAAACGCCTTCATATTCTGGGTAGCTATCACCGATAACACCATTTATTTCGACTGCTTGGTTTTGTTGTACTACGTACTTCATGTGGTCTACTCCAAGAGATAGATCCCATTTGTCATTAAAGAAATAGCCAATTCTAAAATTATATTGAGGTATAGTTATTTTGGTAGGGTTAAAGTAGGTATCTAGAGAAAAATGTGATTGCCTGTCAGTAGCAACTACATCCTCTAGTGTGAAGTCATAATCACTACCTCTAAAGTTGATTGTGGAGTTACTGAAGCGTTCGCGATTCCATCCCCAGTAGAAGTACATTTTACCTTTGTTGCCCCGCTCTACAGTAGTCGGTATAGACTGAGCATAGCTGTTGCTAGACATAAACAGAGTACATACCAATATCAATACAGAACGAAGAATCATAAATATAGGACTAGGGGTATTTTTTACTAATGGCTTGTGATGATCCTGAGGTATTGACCTATACTTACAGAGTCCCTTAGTAATGATATAGCACAAGCTTTACATGCTCATGACATCACGTATAAGTATCTATTAAAATCAATAAAAACTTGAAGACTACTAAGTCAACAAAGCCTTCACTACACCAGAGATCGTCTTACCATCAGCTTTACCAGCTAATTCTTTAGACGCCATACCCATTACTTTACCCATATCCTTCATGCCGCTTGCTCCAGTTTGAGCTATTACGTCAGATACGATTTTTGTGATGGCAGCTTCATCTAGTTGCTCTGGTAGGTATCTTTTAAGTACTTCTAGTTCTTCTCTTTCAGTTACAGCTAGATCTTCACGTCCTTCCTTTACAAATATATCTAAAGAGTCTTGACGTTGCTTGGCCATACGTTGGATAAGCTTGATCTCTGACTCAGCGTTGAGTTCTGTATCAGTACCGTCTGTTTGTACTAGTAATATTTGAGCTTTTATGGCTCTTATTGTTCTTAAAGCTGGTTTATCTTTAGCTTTCATTGCTGCCTTTAAATCAGGCATTATTCTACTTTCTAAATTCATATCTTTCTTAATGCTTCTATTCGTTGTGTCAAAGAAACGAAATCTTCCAAGGAAAGTTGCTCCGGACGCTTGGTGAATAATGGATCGGTCAGATCTTCAGCGCTGTTTACAAATTGCTTCATGGTATTACGAAGCATTTTTCTTCGTTGACCGAAACTGATTTTGACTATAGATTTAAATAGGCTCTCATCGCAAGGTAAGTTATGGTTTTTCTTACGTCGTAGTTTGATAACTGCAGACATGACTCTTGGTGGTGGGTCAAATGACTCCGGCGGTACGGTGAACACATACTCGCATTCGTAGTAAGCCTGTATGAGTACGCTTACAACACCATACACTTTACTACCTTCTTTGGAGACTACACGGTCGGCGACTTCCTTTTGGAACATTCCGACCATGAGTGGTATTTTATCTCGATACTGCACCATCTTAAATAAAATCTGAGAAGAGATATTGTATGGGTAGTTACCGATCAATCCAAATTCTTCACCGTCAAAAAGGGTTTCGATTGGTGTTTTTAAGAAATCTTGGAAAATAATATTATCGACTAGATCTGGAAAGGTCTTGGATAAAACAGCGACCATATCACGATCTGCTTCGACAACTTTTAGGTTGACTTTTCTTCCTATTAAATGATGTGTAAGTACGCCTCTACCAGGCCCTACCTCCAGTACGTTGGGGATGTCGAGCTCATCAACCAATGCATCGACAATACCCATTGCGATCTGATCATTATTCAGAAAATGCTGCCCGAAAGACTTTTTTGCACCAGGGTATTTCATGTTAAATTATTAATGAAAATCGAAATGTACAAATTATAAAAAGATTTAATGTTTATTTTGTGGT
>CALDEO010000021.1 GCA_937942465.1 uncultured Saprospiraceae bacterium | reverse complement strand
CAATACTATCACTGAAACTATCAGTAAATTCTAATTCAATATAAATAACAGAATCACAACCAGTAGCAGAAGTAATGTACTCTGTACCTATTGGATTAAATTCATCATAAATAGTATTATTGACTATAACATTAAAAAGGTCACCTTGACAGCCCGTATAAGTTATTGTCGAATCAAGATTAGATGAGTCAAAATAATTATCGATTAATAATTCTATATCAGTTACTGTTAAGTCTCTATCCCAATAATAGAAATCATCTATAACACCATTATAGTATCCGATAGGGTTTCCAGAAATGTCAGAATGGTCTTTTTTTCCAATTGCTCCTGGTTCATTAGAGTATACCATCGTATTAGATCCAGACCCACTATATTCTCCCGGTGCTTTGCAACCGTTTACGTAAATGTCTGTAGTTTGTGCATCAATAAAGTTAACAGCAATATGATACCATTTATCATTTTCAAATGATGCCTCAGTAACAAAAGATCTTCGACATTCAGAGCCTGTAGATCCACATCCATCACTATAACTAGCCATCAAACGGCCACTGGTTAAAATAGAGACAAAAACGCCGTAGTAGTTATCTAAAGTTTGATCATTCCCGAATACTCCTTCTGCTCTTTCATATTTGGCTTGTGGATATAGCCACAGCGATATACTCAATGGGAAATCGGGCTTTAAAGCAGCATTGTTTGGTGTCTCAATGAAAGAATTCCCATTAAACAAAACTGCATTTTCGTTATTCCCAAATCTATCGTTAGTAAAAACCGCTTGGCTATTATTACCATGAAATAAATTACCGGACGCATCTAAAAAATTATTCTCAAAATTATAATTCAACAATAAATTATCGCTGACATCCTGTGCTAATCCCAAATGAGACAATAATAATCCCACACATAACATAATTAAAAACCTTAATAACTTCATTAAACCCTTTTTTTTTTAACGTAATATTCAAATTTTTAATATATTTTATCCCAGAATTAACCGATAATATCACCCTGCCCACCCTTCACGATCTAGGCTTCTATATTGTATCGCCTCTGCTAAGTGTTCTATTTTTATGTTTTCTGATGCGGCTAGATCTGCTGCGGTTCTTGCAACTTTGAGTATCCTATCGTATGCTCTTGCGGAGAGTTGGAGTTTGGTCATTGCAGTTTTTAGTAGGGTTGTACCTGCTTTATCTATCTGACATACTTCTCTGACCATACGGCTAGGCATCTGCGCATTGCAGTAGACATCTTTGTAATCTTTGAATCGTTCTGCTTGTATTTTGCTTGCACGTTCTACTCGTTCTCTTACGGTGGAGCTCGTCTCTGCTTTATACTCAAATGTCGATAACTCATCGTACGATACGGGAGTTACCTCTACGTGTAGATCGATCCGATCTAATAAAGGACCAGATATTTTAGTCAAATATCGCTTAACAATACCGGGGCCGCAGACACATTCTTTATCTGGGTGATTGTAGTATCCACAGGGACAAGGGTTCATCGATGCGATTAGCATAAAACTTGCTGGATAGTCTACCGATATTCTTGCTCTCGATATAGTAACTTTTCGCTCTTCCATGGGTTGGCGCATCACCTCTAGTACTGATCGCTTAAACTCTGGCAACTCATCTAGAAACAAGACTCCATTGTGAGCAAGACTGATCTCGCCAGGATTAGGGTTGCTACCACCACCTACAAGTGCTACATCGCTAATTGTATGATGCGGCGATCGAAACGGACGCTTAGATACCAATGAGGCATCTTGACCCAGCAATCCTGCAACGGAGTGAATTTTGGTCGTATCTAGTGCCTCATGCAGCGACAGTGGAGGCAGTATTGTAGGGAGCCTTCTTGCTAGCATCGTTTTACCAGCTCCTGGCGGTCCGATAAGTATTACATTATGACCTCCTGCTGCTGCGATCTCCAATGCTCGCTTTATATTTTCTTGTCCTTTGACATCTGAGAAGTCTACTTGGTATTCATCTAGATTTTCTGTGAATATTTCTCTAGTATTGACGGTGACAGGTTCGAGTACTTTCTCGTCATTAAAAAAATCAACGGCCTCGTTTAAGTTGGTGATCCCGTATACTTCCAGGTCATTGACGATGGCAGCCTCTTTGGCATTTTGAGCTGGAAGGATGATACCTTTATATTTTTCTTTTCTTGCTTGTATCGCTATTGGCAATGCTCCACGGATCGGCCTCAATGCTCCGTCTAGTGCTAGCTCTCCCATGATGAGATAGTCACCGAGTTTGTCTGAGGCCATCTGACCAGTTGCAGAGATAATCCCTAATGCAATCGGTAAGTCATAAGCTGATCCATCTTTTTTGATATCAGCAGGAGCAAGATTTATGACCAACTTCACTCTGGGCATTTTAAAGCCTATGTTTTTGACCGCAGCCTCTATCCTTTGAAAACCCTCTTTGATAGCACTTCCTGGCAATCCGACTAAGAAGTACATTTGACTACCTGCAGCTACATTGCCACCTGCATTGACCTCTACTGTTATCGTTTGTGCCTCTACACCATGGACAGCACTTGCATATGTTTTTACTAGCATTTTTTCTTGTTTGCTTGACCCCGTATTAGGAACTTATAGCTCTCTTGTTGATGTCGCTATGTAGCATACAAGATATTTAAAATTATTGAACTCAAATAAAATATTTAGCTATTGACCTCGATTGATACATTAAATTAACATTTTGAGAAAGCAGATTTATAGTCGTGACTGACAACTTATGTGTTTTTAGTGCCGCTTTCTATTATCCCTTAAAGGGCTCCAAGCCCTTTAAGGGATCTAGGAACATATCTCAAAAAACATACCCCTAGCACTCATATTATGTACATACCGCTAAATACCTAATCACCTGTGTTACCCCTCAAAGGGCTTCAAGCCCTTTGAGGGGTTTGGTACATACTCAAAGCACATTAATCCCCTTCAAATGTAGTATTTAGATAAAAAGAAATAATTTCGTGCAATTATTGGTGTCAAACCATCAAACATTTACCC
>CALDEO010000020.1 GCA_937942465.1 uncultured Saprospiraceae bacterium | reverse complement strand
TATGAATACCAATGAAGTAATAGCCAACAGAGGTCATGTGATCAATGGTGGTAAGCTCTCAGATGTCCAAAAAGTACTACACCCCAATGATGATGTCAATAAAAGTCAATCATCTAATGATACATTTCCGACTGCGATGCACATTGCCGCATACACAACTTTACTAGAGGTTACCCTTCCGGGAATGAAAAAACTAAGAAATACGCTTAACAAAAAGTCTAAAGAATATAAGAAAGTTGTCAAGATCGGTCGTACTCACTTTATGGATGCGACTCCGCTTACACTAGGACAAGAGTTATCTGGCTATGTATCTCAGCTTGATCATGGCATGGCTGCCATCAAGAATACATTGGCCCATCTTACAGAGCTTGCTCTAGGTGGTACAGCAGTAGGTACAGGGCTCAATACACCTAAGGGTTATGCCAAGCTAGTTGCCAAGAATATTGCGAAAGCTACAGGATATCCTTTCATAACAGGAAAGAACAAATTTGAAGGTCTTGCAGCGCATGATGCGATCGTAGAGGCACACGGAGCATTGAAGACAGCTGCGGTATCATTGATGAAAATCGGTAATGATATACGTATGCTTGCATCAGGTCCAAGATGTGGTGTCGGTGAGATCATCATCCCTGCGAATGAACCAGGATCGTCTATCATGCCAGGTAAAGTTAATCCTACGCAGTCAGAAGCACTGACTATGGCTATGGCTCAAGTATGTGGTAATGATGTAGCGATCAATATCGGTGGTATGAATGGTCACTTCGAATTGAATGTATTCAAGCCGATGATGATCTATAACTTCTTGATGTCAGCTAGATTGATCGGAGATGCTTGTGTGAGTTTTAATGATAACTGTGCAGTAGGTATAGAACCTAATATGGAGCGAATTCAATTGAATCTCCAAAATTCTTTGATGTTAGTGACAGCTTTAAATACCAAAATTGGATATGACAAAGCATCAGAAATAGCAAAGAAAGCCTACAAAGAAGGATCAACCTTGAAGGATGCTGCTATTAAATTAAAATATGTAACGGCTAAAGAATTCGATGCTTGGGTAAGACCTGAGGATATGATCGGATAGTACGATGTATCGTACATAAATTGAAAGAGCCTATCAAGTGGATACTCCATGTGATAGGCTCTTTTGTTTTTAATGAATTTAAAACGTAATAAATAGCCCTACGTTGCCTTCGTTTTGGCCTAAGGTTATATTTGCATCTTGGTCGAAGTCAATTGATCTATATGAGTGATAATCTCCATTAAATATATTGATCGCTTGTGTTAACTTAGATTCTCGGGTTCCTTTAATTTTTTTTATAATGTAGACAACGCCGGATATGACTACAGTTAATAATATTAGGGGGCCAATAAATATTTCGGGACCTAAATCAATATCAAAGTTCCAACTATTCTCAGGTTTTGTTCTCGGTGGAGGTGGAGAGTCTCTAAACGCCATTAAGCCAACTACTCCAATTGCTGCTGCGGAGCCAATAATAACCTTCCTTTTTTTTGCACCTTTCCAGCTTTCATATTTTTGGAAAGCATACTGGTTGCTTTTAAGTATATCTCCGAGATCTGTAGCTGTATAGCCTTTGCCATCATAGATGTAGTAGCCATCTTTAATTTCTATTTGAGCCGATAATTGTATCGAAAAGAGTATTAAGATTAATAGTATTAGGTATTTCATAATTTTGTTTTTTTTCGTGTTAGAATGTTACGAAGATTCCTACTGAGGCGTTAGCATATGCTAGTTTGATGCTTGGCCCTTTCTGTGATATGGAGCCCAAGCTGTGTCCTTCGTCCAGATTGAATACCTTGATTGCATTGGTTAGACGATCATTATTTCGGCTACGTATATACTTGGTGAGTCCTACTGATAATACTATGGGAGAGGTTATAACGGTTAACATAGCAAAAGCAGAGCTATTATTAAGGGTGTAGTTGTTACTGATAATTAGAGCACCTATTGTCGCAGTGCCAAGGGTTGCCATAGCAGCTCCTGCGATCAGCCAAGACTTACCCGTATCTCTGTGGAGCCAGTCGTTATAACGGGCATATGCAGTTTCATTAGTTTTTAGAATGCTGCCGAGTTCGGTTACAGAATATCCTTTTCCTTCATATTCGTAATAGCCGTTTCTAGTTTCTATTTGCCCTAAGGCAATGGAAGAGATACATAGCATCCCCAATAGTATTATTAGTTTCATAAAGTATATTTAAGTTGAATGGATTCTTTCTTTTTGTTTACTTAAAAAGTAAGACATAAGCCTGCACCGTCATTGGATAACAGGAGACTTAGATTGAAATACCTTTCCTTATCGTGTTTGTGATAGGTTAACTCAGGGTAGTTGTATATGTCTATTGCCCGATCAAGATGCGCCTCGTCCTTGCCAAATGACAACTGAGTAAGACCTATAGCCACAGCAGATAATCCTGATATTATTATGGGTATTACAAGACTTGAGGCGTCAGTGTCGCTCGCTTGTGCTTGGTCAATATCTAATATTCAGTAAGCTGTCATAGCTACGCCTGCAATAGCCCACCAACCTCCTTTTCTGGATTTTTGGTATGCTTTATACTCTGAGTAAGCTCTGTCATTGGTTTTAAGTATGTGTCCAAGGTCATCAGTCTTGTAAGCTTTACCTTGGAAATCGAAATAGCCATCTTTTGTTTTTATTTGGCTATTTGCCTGGATAGATAAGAACAGTATTATTATGAGTAGTATGTACTTCATTTTTTTGTTTTGAATTTGATAATTATGCAGTTAGAAAGTGCAAAACAGACCAACGTTACCGCCAGAATATCCGAATTCGATATTGATCTTGGGTGGAGGGCTACTATATGTTGAAGCTGTGTTATTGTTGAATACATCGATGGCATTATAGAGATGCCCACGATTTCTTCCCTTTGTTAGTTTCACTATACCTATAGTACCCACGACTGCTCCTGTCGCTATGAGCATTAGAGATGTGACCTCTGATATTACTCCAATCAGGATAAATTCATCAGGATCAGGTCTAGTAACTTGGCCCCATACCGCTAATCCTGTACCGACGATGATCCACATGGGGCCTTTTAATGATTTTTGCCATTCGCGATAACTGAATGATGCCATTCGGTTAGTCTTTAATATTGGACCCAATCCCTTCGCTGTGTAATTTCTTTCTTTATATTCAAAGGTGTTTTTACCTATTTGTCGTATTTGTGCCTCTGTAGAGGTACTGATAAAAATGATAACTATAAACAGAATGTATTTCATAATCGCAATGACTTGTTTGTTTCGATTGCAATGTATGTGGGATTTTAGATCAAATTTATTAGCATAGGCTATTAATTGTTCCTATTTTAGGTATTTTGCTTGCGCTTATAATTAATTTACCTATTTTGGAATTAAAACAACCTTCTAGTTATGAGTTTCCCTGTTCTCGATAATGATGACTTTCAGTGTGATAACATAGTATAAAAACATAAATATGTCCAAGGACTCAAAAACCTTGTGCAGTCTCAATCAAAAGTATATCTTTGCACTCCATTTGAAAGAAAAGATG
>CALDEO010000019.1 GCA_937942465.1 uncultured Saprospiraceae bacterium | reverse complement strand
CGTAAATGTAATCTAATGTAGGCACCGCCATTATTTTGTTGTTTATTTAATCTTATATCTTCTAAAATAAGTCTAATAAATATTAAGTAGTTAAATTACGGCCTTTCATTTAGTATTTTTTTTTACAACACCTCCTTACCACAATGAGAGCAAGTCCTTTGTTCTTTATTTTTGATTTTTTCTATAAATGCGGAGCTGATGATACCAGTTGGCAATGCAATAAATCCTATACCCACTACAGCGATAACGGAGCTTATGATCTTACCAAGGGTCGTGATCGGATATACATCGCCATAACCTACGGTAGTTAATGTAGCGATTGCCCACCAGAATGAATGTCCGATAGATTTGAATTTTTCAGGTTGTACGGCATTCTCAGCATAGTACATGAGAGTAGATGATATCAGTAGCAATACTAATGCAAAAAATACGGTCATCAGCAACTCGGTCTTCGTCTCACGATACACAGCAGAAAGTGTCTTGAATGACTTATCAAATCGAGCTAATTTGAATATTCGGATAAACCGAAAAACTCTTAATATCCTAATGACTCGCAAGTCGAGTACCAAGAAGAACGGTAGGTAAAATGGTACAATCGCAAAGAAATCGACCAAGCCATAAAATGAAAAAGCAAACTTGCTTCTACTCTTGCCTTTGATGTTGGATACATACAGTCGAGCGATGTATTCTATCGTAAATACAAGTACAGAGAATAACTCAAAATACTTGAAAAATAGGGGATAGGCCGATCGGATGGGTTCGTATGATTCTAATACAAGTGCAATGATGTTGAGTAAGATAAGCGCATAGACAAACTTAATGACAGCTTTGTTAGCGTATAGTATTTTATGGATTTTAGCTTTCAATGCTGATCTGATTTTAATAGGAAATATATAGCAATTATAATGTTAGCGAAATATACACTTATTTGATCTGTCAATGACCTAATAGAGGTTATCAATAGATTGAATACTTACTGAATCAGCACTAGCTAGAAGTTATTATTTGAGGCATTTGAATGTTAGGACTAATTTCTACCTCACTTTCTCACATAGATAAATACTGCCATCGATTGGTGGTATCACCGAATATATAGTCGTTGTAAAATCTATTTATCCATAAAGGTCGGACACCTTCAGGTGAAACCTCTAATCGAAAACATTCATAATTAGTACTTATTAACTAATCGATTTCCCAATTAAGAGTAGTTGTTGTTGCTATGCCATCATCAAAAGTGAATGTTAAGTCGTTATCAGTTATTACAATATATCCACAGGATTGAGTGTTTTTTTTTTGAAACCAACCTTGACGATATCCGCAATAGAAATGAATAAACTTTGTTTTTTTAATAAAATCGTCTTGGGAGGATTTAAAAATTATGACTTAGTCAATGTGTTCATATTGAGGTGATAGTCGCCTTCACTCTTACAAAAGTCATGACCCTGAAGCAATATTGCTCTTAACAAGCATTGCTATGCATGTGACTTTTTGAAAATGATTTTAAAGGTTGTTCCATTGAGATCACTTTTTGTTACAGAAATTTCTCCTAAAAGTAAGTCGAGTGTCTTAGCAGAAATATATAATCCTACTCCATTGCCTTTAATGTTTTCTTCTGCGTGGGCTCTGAAGTTTTTAGTAAATATGTTTTTCCAGTTGATCGGATCGATACCAATGCCATTGTCTTGAAAAAGGATAATATGATTATCTCTATCTTCCGAATAATTGATTTGAATATTGACATTCCTATCAGGATGACAATACTTCTTTGAGTTTAATATTAAATTTTGAAATACTTGTTTGATTTTGAATCTATCTCCTAATATAATTGGAGGAAAGCCAGAGCACTGCACTTTTGCTATATGTGAAAGGTCAAAAATGGAATTTCTAATCTTTTCAATTAGTGACTCAAAGGAAAAACTTGAAACATTGAGTTTTGTAGAACCATTCAGGGAGTTTGATAACGTATTGGATACAAATTCTTGAATTTCTATTGCTAGGCTTTCAATTTTATAGAGAGATTGGAAGCTTTCATGATTCGTATCGATACCGTCTAGATTGCGTATTAGGCTCAGTATTTTAGAAACGGGGGCATTTATATCATGAGCCAATACAAGTGCCAACTCAGAAAGACTTTTATTGCTAGTTTTGATCGACTTTATCTCCGAGATATCTTGTACAGTTCCAATCATTTGTACTAACTCGCCTTCATGATTTAAAATACACTTACCCCTTGATACTACAGATATAATGGTATTATCAGCTTTTTTTATTTGATTTTTGATTAGATATTCTGACTTGCTATCCATAGCAAGTTTAAGCTCCTTCTCGTAGTGCTCTTTGTCATTGTCATGTACATGGTGTAGTGCCAGTTCGTAGGATGGTTCTTTACTGCCAGGCTCTAGGCCTAGGATTATAAACATGCCGTTAGTCCAAGTTATTTCATTTTTTGTTAGATCCCATTTCCAACTTCCAATTTTAGATAGGCTTTGACTAGTATTTAACTGGTTCTTAAGCTCTAGGTTGAGAGCTTCTAGTTGTGTTATATCGTTCTGATGCACAGTATTGATTTCGACTGTCATAAATGTGCTATAGTATGGTTATTGTAAATACCTTTTTGTTATTGAAAGATTAATTAGAC
>CALDEO010000018.1 GCA_937942465.1 uncultured Saprospiraceae bacterium | reverse complement strand
GCTAGACTGTCAAGCTTGACAACCATGCCATCTATCTCGTAGTCATAAGACTCCCGATCCTCTTGCCACTTAGCACAGAATGCAGCAGCTTCTTCGATGTTTTTACATTTTTTCTTTTCTACCGTTGGTATTTTAAAACCTAATGTGCCTAGCGCTTCTATTGCTTCGTAGTGGCTATTGAAGACATCCATTTTGTCATTTCCGTCTTTATCCTCTGCATATCCCATTTGGAATATGAATGCTTCTAGACCTCGATTTCTAGTCTCGCTAGAGTCTTTGGTCCTGAGACCTCCGGTCGCTGCATTACGTGGATTAGCGAAAAGCGATAAACCCGCTTCTTGTCTCCATGCATTGATTTTTTCGAAGTTGTTTTTTTCTATTAGCGCTTCTCCACGGAGTTCTACTCGGTACATTCCATATTTTGAAAATTCAGCTCGGAGTGGTATCGATGACATGGCTCTCGCATTGGGAGTCATTTCGTCACCCTCGGTACCGTTGCCACGAGTAGCAGCACGTACGAGTAGGTCGTTTTCGTAGACTAGGGCGATACTACCTCCATCGTATTTGGGTTCGACGGTGTATTCTATATCTCCTTCTTGTTGCGTTAGTTTTTTGATTTGTTTGTCAAAGTCTGTAAGGTCCTCAGCGTTGTATGAGTTGCCCAGACTGAGCATCGGTACTAGATGCTTGACGGTGTCAAAGTTAGCTGATATATCGCTAGATACTCGCTGCGTAGGACTATCTGGAGTGATCAACTCTGGCTTTTGTGCTTCTAGTGCTTCCAGTTGCTTGTACAATTGGTCATACTCAAAGTCGGATATCACGGGGTTATTTTCAATACTGTACTTCCATTCGTTAAAAACGATGAGTGCTTTTAGCGTTTCATATTCCGAGACATCGGCTGGAGTAGATAAATACTGCTTAGTCTGATCGAAAAACATCTTTTGCTGAGTAGGAGTGTACATGCTTACTTTGTTATTGAAGCTTGAAATTAAAAAAGGCTATCCCAATATCAATCGGAATAGCCTCAAATTTATGTTTTATTTTACTTCGATCTACTCTTTGATCAACTTTGATGTCATGACGGCACCTGTTACTTGATCTTGCACCTGCACAACATATAGGCCTGTTTTAAGGGCTGCAACATTGAGCTCTATATTGTCAGCGTTGTATACTCCTCTGAGTACTGATTGACCTTGTAGGTTGATCAACTGGTATGTACCGCTAGAGATGTTATCCATGCTTAGTCTTACAACATCACTTGCAGGATTAGGCATGATACTGATGTTATTAATGTTTACATCATTGGTACTAGATGTCATATCTTCTGTCAGTGATAGCGTAGTTGTACCTACTCCATCTCCATTTGTGTTGCCATTACCATTGATTGCATTACCTACTGCGTAGAATGTTACATCTCCAGTACCGGCAGCTGGTGCAGTCCACTTAAGGTCTACTGTATTGCTTGGGTCTGGTCCTGTCTGCTCTACATAAGTAACATCACCTAGATCTACTGTTTTTGCTTTGTTGGTAGTAGTTTCCCACTCATTGGCACCACTATTATCAGCATCTACAAGACTCACCATCTGAAAACCATAAGAAGCAGGACTTCCTGAGGCATTGTTAGTCAATTGTACATCATATGTTACACCTGGCTTATATTTATCAACAACAGCTCCGTCTTCATCTTTAAGTTCTACAACCATATTTACTGTGAATGAGTTAGAACTATGACAGCCTGCAGTACCACAAGTACGATTGCCGAGAGGAGATCCAGTGGTGTCTTCACCTGCAACGGTAGCTCTACCTGCAGAGTTACTCATCAAGACTACTGCCATGAGAGACATAAAAAGGAAAGAAAATGTGTAGAATTTTTTCATATGGTTTAGTTATTAGATTAGACTCGCTAAAATACAAAACCGCTAGGAATTCATTTGTCTAGAAACTGACTTAGTTTTGAATACAAGAGCATCGGGTATGATCTGTATCGATTATGCTTGTGTTTCGATCGGGGTGACCCCAAATAATTGTGAGGTGCAGCTAAGTGTTGCACAAGGGTAAATAATCTAAATTTTGAAATCGATTAGATGAAACTGTTTTCAGCAATTTTACCAATGGTACCTCTAAAGTAGGATTCTACATAGGCAAGATCCTTTTCATCATCACCAGTCAAGTAATATGGCTCACGGCAAATAATTTCTTTATTAGCCCAGTCAAACTTGATCATGAGCAATGGGATATTCGCTTGTTTGCATATAAAAAAGTAACCTGTCTTTAACTTATCTACTTTACTACGTCTGCCTTCAGGGGCTATACAGAGTACGAGTTCTTCTCGTTCTTTATATAAGGTTACGATCTTTTTAACAAAATTCATAGAACGTTTCCGGTCGACCGGAATACCTCCACACCATCTAAAAAACCAACCAAATGGTGGCTTAAACAAAACAGCCTTACCAACAAAATTGATACTAAACCCTTGAGAAAATTTATATAGTAAACCTAGGGGGAAGTCCCAATTGGTAGTATGAGGTACTACTATGACCATCATCTTCTTGATATGAAGTGGATAATCTCCTACTGCTTTGAATCC
>CALDEO010000017.1 GCA_937942465.1 uncultured Saprospiraceae bacterium | reverse complement strand
TAGGAACTCTTAATCATTCTAGAACCGAGGTGCCACTGCTCAACCTTTGACATTGCTGATACTCCATCCTTCTTTGAAGATTCCTGACAAGAAATTAACATCATCAATAAACATAGTCCAAATAATTTCAGCACTAATTTTTCCTTCATCTTTATTGCTTTAATATATTAATGATCGTCTTATACCGAGTATTATTTATGAGTTCAATAAATCATTTCTGCTCATTGATAATTTACCTCTATCATATAATCGTCTTCATATTTGGCTAGAGCCAATAGCTTATCCCACTAGCACCGATGAGATATCACACATCCTCCCCTACTACCTCCCCTTGACCTTTTCACGATAGACATGAAATATAATCATACTCGCAAGCAATACACTCATACCTACGATTTGTACTTCTATAACTTGGCCTAGGTTATCGTGGTAGAATGCGATACAGACCAATTGAGCGATACCTATCAGTAATGATAAGGCAACAGGCAGATACTTATCTAAACTCATGTAGTAATATGCAAAGACATTTGCGCAAGCAAAAATAGTAGTTGATAGGGCATAAGTCCACAACAGACCCGCTGCATCAGTAAAAGCATCACCAAATAATAAGGTCATAATGAGACTACCTTGCCAGTAGCAAGCTCCGGTGATAAACAATCCGCAAACACCTACAATCAATAGCGAACCATAAAATAAGCCGGTGTGGGACTCTCCTTTTTTCTCTTTCTCAATGACCTTGGGGAATAATAAGGTTACGATCGTCCAAGTACCAAAGTACACCATCCTGCCTACTAAGGCAATGGCAGCATAGATACCCGCTTGATACTCATCAAAGTAATGCTTAACCAATAATACGTCGCAGTTATTTATCAATATTTGCGAAAGCTCATACACTCCGATACTTGCTAGAAATACATATATCTCACGAGGTATAACATCAGCTACCTCTCCTAGCTCTAGTGTGATCTTATGTTTAAGTCTTGTATATAAGTACGTGGCAATGAATGATAACAGAAAGCCCAATGCAACCCCATGAATTGCATACTCTGGTGCATACTGTAGTGCCAGGTAAATCGTGAGAACGGTAATAATCAATCGGGTGACCGTCTCGACTATGAAAGTCATCGAGAACGTCATGAATGACTGTGCCCCTTGAAAATATCCCCTACGACCCGAAAGTCCAAAATAAAATGGGATCCCTAAAAACACAATAATGGCAGGTATGAGACTCCGCATCTGCAAGAATGAGGAGATCCAAGGGCTAGCGAGTAATACTACTCCACCGACGATCAAACCCACTTTCATGACTCGAGACTCGTACCACTTAAGGAACTGATCTCTCTGAGAGTTGCCATCTGTCCTCAGAGCAACTTCCTTGGCTGCGGTGATCTGTATCGCCACCCCAACAAATGATAAAATCAAAACCATAGTTGCCAATATACTCGCCTCTGCAAAACCCTCTGGCCCCAGCCATCTACCCAAAACTAAGTTGAGCCCATAGTTTAAAGCATTCACGAAAGTGATCGCTACTAGGGTAATAATGCCGTCTTTAGTATTGCTCTTGGACATGGATTCTCTATTTTATATGATCGTTGCTAATAGCACAATCGACCGTTTTCACTAAGACTAAAAGTACGCTTAATGAAAGGCTAATAGTGATGTTTGTCAAAAAAAGGTCGAAAAAACTCAGTTTTCGGTTGTAGGAATAGCGATATTTGCACAACCTTCCATTATAACCGCCCTCAGGTTAAAACTATATATAACGTTCAACTAAACGGTCGACTTGTATGTCATATCAAACTTGTACCTATTTTTTTATATGCTTATTTATATCTGCAACGGCTATATCACAGGACTATACTCCGGGATTCAAGATGTTGGAGGTAGGCCAGTTTGATGAGGCCCGAGTATTCTTCAAAAACCAGATTGACCTTGGCAATGATGATGTCACTGCACAACTATGTTATGGTAGAGCATTGGGGTTGAGTGGGGGTACTGAAGAGGCTAACAAGTTATTTGAAAAGCTTGTCGATGAAAATCCAGAAAACTACGAACTTAAGCTCAACTATGCTGAGTCCTACATGTGGGGTAAGCAATACCAAGATGCCCGACATCTATATGTACAACTAGTTGCACAGGATAGTACGAGCTTCCCAGCAGTACTAGGATATGCCAATGCGCTATCCTCTCTAAAAGAATATGAAGCCGCTGCGGCAAATGTCGAGAAAGCACTAATCATAAAGGTAAATAACCCCAATGCGCTGGTCTCTAAGAAGTACATAACGATGGGGCTGGCAGAAAGTCAAAAGCTTGATAATCGAGAAAACGATGCGGTAGCAACACTAGAAAAAATAGATACCCTATACCCTAATGACCTGGATGTAGGTATGTCTCTAGCATATATGTATATGGATACAGGACAGCTAGAGAAAGCGGAGCAGCGACTGCTCAAACTCCAACAAGCGCATGGCCCTCAAACCCGAGTATATAGAGCTCAATCTACTATAAGATTGCGCCAGCTAGAATATAAGCAAGCGGTAGATATAATCAAACTTGCGAAAGAGTCGTACCCTAAAGGCCAGAGACCGATATCGCCTACAGATCTAGAGTTACAAGTTGCAAGTACCTACATATCTGCCAAGCGATATGATGAAGCCACAGACTATATCAATCAACTAGGTAAGGATACTACCAATCTAAGAAAAATGACTGAACTCAAATCTAATCTAGCACTAGCAGAGAGAGCATACGATGAGGTCGGACAACTCGTAGAACCATATAAAGGCACTGAGTTTTACGAACAAGTACAAGCTCGAATGGAACTGCAAAAAGGAAACCCAAGACAGAGTAATAAGCATCTCAAAACGATCGGAGAGAAGTATCCAGAAAGTGTTTTTCATTATTACTTTTCTAAAGAGTTGGACAAGGCATTCTATACTACCGTCAAGCCAGATATCACCTTTCTCGATGATAATGGTGGTAACCACGTAAGATTGTTTAGCCTTGACTTTGAGTCT
>CALDEO010000016.1 GCA_937942465.1 uncultured Saprospiraceae bacterium | reverse complement strand
TTTTGAGCTGTGGCATTGGCCATAGACTGTATGTTATGATCTATAGTTGTTAGTTTTTTAGCGGTATTGTCGTCTATATTCTTGGTGTAAGCCAGCGCATGAGGAGCAAGTCTAGGTAGGCGTTTTGGTCTAGCAGGTATCGGCTCTAGTAGTGCTAGTTCGTAGTCGGTGGATGATAGATATCCGATATTCATGAGCTTGTGCAGTAGTGTATTTCTTTTGTCCAATAGTCGCTGTCTATTCTTACCAGGGTGTATCAGGGATGGAGCATTGGGCAGTACCGCAAGCATGGCAGACTCCGCGACACTGAGGTGATATGGAGACTTACCGAAATACCTCCAGCTAGCTGCTTCTAGACCCACAACATTACCTCCCATCGGAGCATGACTTGTGTAGTATTGCAAGAGTTGTGTTTTGGTATTTTGCACTTCTGCTTTCAGAGCGATACTTATCTCTATTACTTTTTGGAGGTATGTTCTTTGCGGTTTATTTCGAGACATTCGGGCTAGTTGCATCGTCAGGGTAGAGGCACCACTGACTACTCTTTCGGCTCGATAGTTTTGTTGTATTGCTCTGCCGATAGATAAGAAATCAACTCCATGATGATCATAAAATCGTTGATCTTCGAATGCCAGTATTGCTGCTTCAAAATGCCGAGGTACCGTATCGATCATCGGGAATCTCCACTGTCCATCATCTGCTATCTGAGCTCCGAGTAATAGCCCACTACGGTCGTATAGCACATGACTATATGATTGGCCAAATTGCAATCTAGGTGTCAGCACATACCAGATAATACACAGTATGACCAATGCTAAACAGCCTTTTATAAAACGATGATATGGCGATTTTAATAGTTTCAAATTATGGTGTCATGTTGATTTTAGACTTATTTTAAATGTATCAGATGCTATAGTAGTTTTACTTGCTTGATGGTGTTACTGAGATCCATTGTCCCATAGATTTGGCCTGTATTTCTTTGTCATACATGGCCTCTACATAGGTGCCGGGCATATAGAACTTGCCAGCGTATGTAGCCGTCAATAGGGTAGTGTAGGTGATCTTACGTCTGCCGTAGATATCAAAAAATGTATTGACTCTATCATCTCGTATATCGCGGTACTCGTAGTTGCTATCGGCAGTGAAGTTGTCCATACTAGACAGTCGACTATTTTGGATTTCCCACCCTGATGGGAATATTTGCGTTAACGCTACTTCATCGATACGCTGGCCTCTAGTACCTAGATTGGTGATCTCGACTACTGCCATGAAGTCTGTGCCTTGTGCTAGTGTTGTAGGATTGATTTTATTGCCCTCTAGGTCCTTGTACACGATATCCATCTGTAGGTGTTTCTGTGTTGCTTGCTCCTCCGATCCAGGTGGCTGTTGCCCTGCAAGTACTCTTCTTACATACAAAAATCCGTTTCCAGTGTTTTTAACCGTAAGGGTATGATCTTTCTGTTGGGAGAGGTCTATAGTCTCGGTATAGATGGGTTTCGGAGTGCTTGCATTTTTCATAGTAGACCCGTCGGATGCCCACGTAAAAGTCAGGTCTGTTTTTGGGTATGTAGTTATGAATTTTCCTATACTCAACAATGCAAATGATGTCGTCTGTGTCGAGTACCAACTATTGCTACTCAGCTCTGTGCTTAGTTGGTTTATCACTTTGGCGGCATCGGTACCCTTATCTAGTAGCAGCAATGTCTCCACCATGATCGCCATATCTCGGACATGAGATCCATAGGTATATCCAGTCTCTATGTATGGTTTTATAGTCGTTGATTTATTAGCTATGAGTCCTTCTGCGACTCCTTTCTTACCGATGATTGCATATGCTCCTGCGAGTAGATGCGCTGTGGCTACATTGAGTTCAGGGTAGTTTTTTAGTCGATTCATGGCTCCTATATTGGGAGTACCTGCTTTCGCCAATATGTATAAACGGTAGGCCTGTTGCATGGGGTCCCAGTAGTTGCGTTTATGCTCTTTGGGGTTGACATATTGATTGCATCGAGTATCGAGGTATGCCGTGAGATTATCAATCAGTCGAGCTGGTATGTAGTACCCTTTTTGCTTAGCCTCTAGCATGTAATGCATGGCGTATGTGCTGCCCCATTCGCTATCGTCGGTGTTGCCTGGCCAGTAGCTCATCCCTCCACTTGGTATCTGAAACAAGGATAACCGCTCTGTTGCTCGTTGTATATTTTGTTCGATTTTGAATATCTGCTTGCCTGTCAACTCGGTGATATCACTGAGATACAACTGTGGGAATACCGAGGACACCGTCTGCTCGATACAACCGTAAGGGTACCGCACCAGATATCGCAGCCTTTTCTCTAGATTGATCGGAGCAATATTACTTACCTCTAGTACCGCGTTATTGGTCCCTGCAGTACCAAAGTTGCTGTAGCTATGGTTCCATTCTTCTCCCGGAGCGATTGCTTTAGACTCCACTTTGGTGATCAGTGGATTGGCATTGCGGATATCGATTTCTATCTTTTCTTTACTTGTCTCAGCACCACTTTTAGCTTGTAGTTCTATAGTCGATACGCCGACTTGATCACCGACTTTGATATCAAAATAGCTCAATTGATCACCCACTTTCGTGAATGCTAATTGATTGGAGCTTGCTCCTAGTTGATTGATATATTCATCTGTTTTAAGGTCTACAGTTACGTTTTTTATCTTTTCATCCATAGCAAATACATTAGCTGGGATCGAGAATGTCTCTTGTGGTCCGAGTACCCGAGGTAGGGTGGCTTGCAGCATGAGCGGCTTTTTGATTTGAGTTGTTTTATCGGCACTGCCATAGGTCAATTCTTTTTTGGCAACGACCATTGTTCTTACAGCACCGACATAGTCTTCGATACGTATGGTATGCTTATTTGTACCATTCTTATTGAGTTTGAATGGTCCTAAATGTTGCACGACAGGTTTAAATCTATTGGCCTTGGAGGGAGTGCCTTTGGCTCCAGCCTCTCCATCTCCACCGATAGAAATCAAGTGGTCGATCTCTCCACCATATCCATTGAGCACAAAGTCGTACATATCCCAAGTCTTGATACGCAGTGCTTGTTTAGCATAGAAGTGATTCCAGATATCAGGAGTGCCAAATCTCGTCAACGCAAGTAA
>CALDEO010000015.1 GCA_937942465.1 uncultured Saprospiraceae bacterium | reverse complement strand
TTTTGTCAAAAGTCGAATATTTAGGTTCTACTACTTCAGATTTTATCCATACAAAAGTATGGACAAATTGAATCGGTTCTCAATCCGAGTCAATATCGAGTAAAGGTACTAACAAACATATTACGAATTTTCTTAATGTATTGAAATTGTACTTACTATGCCCCAAAATACACCCATAATACACAGTAACACTTTAAATTCATTAAATAACTATATATACCCATTTTTTAACCACTTAGTCCCTTTTCTCAAATTACATACCCAAGATAGAACAGTAAGTCACGGTTATACAGATTAAATAATTACGTGAAATTGAGGTAGATTTAATACTTATAAACTACTTTATACACAATCATATTGACTACCAAATGAGTACATTTTCAAGTGAATGAAGAACAGAGGTAAAACTTACAGAAATTAGAATTGATTCATCTTGACAACAACTACTCTTAAACACCTCCAATCACCTCGTTTATTTTAATTATCGACGTAAAGCAAATAAAAACTTAACTAACTGATAAATAACAAGTTAAGTAATTTAATATGCAAAAAATAAAATTAACTATACAGAAATAAAAGACTTGATTTTCACTACCTATTTTACTTTTATACAGAGGAAATATAAGCGCTAATCTAATAACAATTTATTCATTAAATTAATGAATTATCGTTATCTGAGATTATCAATAATTCATCAACCTTGTATTCTAAATAATAAAAGCTCCTGACAGCTATTTATAATCAAATACATGGTATTCTATTTTTTTAGCTCTTTTCAAGCCAAAAACCACTTAACCCTCAAATTACAAAAATCTAGCAGTTACTCATTGCAGTTCATTACTGCATCCAAAAAAGTACATATAGCTCGAAATAACACGAAATATATACAATACATTCTCCAGCACAAATAGCTTGATGCCTCCATTACGAATTGAAACCTAAGCTATGGCGATTCTCGCAAAAAAGTCGCTTCTAAAAGTTCTTGAGTATGGAATCTGCTTTTTACCGATTGTTACTACCTTTTCATTTAACGACACCGCATCAATGTAATTTTCATTAATGATATATGCAGCATGAATTCTTATAAATTTATGGGGAAGCTTATATTCAATCTCAGTCAGAGTTGATCTTATAGCATAAGCCTTTTGGTCTTTTAAATTTATATTTACGTACTTACCATCTACTTCGAGAAAAGTAACTTCATTCAGATCCACAGGTTTCAATGAATTTCCAACTTTCACAAAGAACCTACCTTCAAATAATTCAAAACTAGACTCTTCTGGATTAGAATAAAGTGTTGTATCGATTGCATTTCTAAGTTCCAATTTATGAAACCCTTTTTTCAGGAAAAAGAACTTCCTGATTTTCCCTAATTCTTCATACACCGCTTGTTCAAAATAGTTGGTTACAATGATGACTTTTGTTCGCTTAGCTAAAGTGTTGGTGAGTAACAAATCAGATACCGTCACTCCGTTACCAAAAAAGTAATCTGATATAAGAAGATCTACTTTAGATAGGTCTTTGTAATCTTCTACTTCTTTTATACTAAGGAAACAATGAACATCTTGATATCCTAAATCACTAAGTAATTTAACGATTATTTCTAAATATTCAGGGTCGTCTTCAAGCAATGCTATTCTCATACGACTGGTTTAAATTCTTTTACTGTAAAAATATCAAAAAATACAAAAAAACATCATGATGTGCAGTTATAATAACAACTTTAACTAATTACATTTTACACAATCCTGATTAAGTAGGTGCTTTGTGTTTTTAATTCAAAAAACTCTATGACTTTTATACCAGTTCGGATCAACAAGTACTTAAAAACCTGTAAATAAACAATAATACACCCGAACACATCAATTAACCACTTTCACTACTAATATGGTCAATTAATAACTTTCCAATATTTCACTCGGTTCAACAACATATATTTGAGTACAATAAATTGAGAACTTATTGCAAGCAAAAACACCTAATGGAGAGTAGTTACTGCTCTCCATTTTATATTGTACTTACTAGAGCTCATCAATTCTGTCCAAATAATAAGATGCCTGCTCCAGCAAAGCAGTTTTATCCTCAGATTTCATTCTAGCCCACAAACGATACATCATGCCGATTCTCGGGTTTTTACTCAGCTTATCAGTATGCTGATCATAAAAATTCCAATACAGACTATTAAATGGACAAGCCTTATCCCCTACTCTTACCTTGCGATCATAATGACACGAGTTACAGTAGTTACTCATCTTATGTATATAGTTAGCTGACGAGACATAAGGTTTCGTACCTACAATACCACCATCGGCAAACTGACTCATACCTCTTGTATTGGTGATCTCTACCCACTCAATAGCGTCGATATATATACCTAAGTACCACTGATCTACTTCGTCGGGGTCTATACCAGCAAGCAAGGCAAAGTTGCCGGTGATCATCAAACGCTGTATATGATGTGCATAGCTGTAGTCAAGAGATTGCTTAATCGCATGGCTGAGACAATTCATCTTCGTCTCTCCTGTCCAAAACCATGAAGGCAGACTACGCTTATGCTCAAAGAAATTATGTGATGCATACTCCGGCATATGAGCCCAATAGACACCTCGCATATACTCTCTCCACCCTAAAATTTGTCTTACAAATCCCTCTACCTGAGCGATCGATATATCATCAGGTCTGCTATGCCATTCCGTGACAACGGACTCTATCACTTCTAAGGGACTTAATATTTTGGCATTCATTGCAAATGATAGTCTGCAATGATATAGTGACCACTCATCAGTATGCATAGCATCTTGATAGTTACCAAAGTCTTGAAGAAACGTTTTATTGAAATGCTCCAATTGCTCTAGTGCTTGCTCTCTCGTCGTTGCCCATACAAACTTATCCGTATCAATATTACCAAAATACGCTACCCCTGACTCATCAATCATAACCACGATATCGGCAACCTCTTGGGCAAATGACTTCTCTGCTGGAACAATATGCTTTTTTGGTAGTTTTTTACGATTATCTGCATCATAATTCCACTTACCAGTTATTGGTTGGACTCCATCCATCATGATGTCATACTTCTTACGCATCATCCTGTAAAACGACTCCATTAGGTATGTTTTCTTCCCTTCAAAAAACGTTGCAAGGTCGCCTCTCTCAGATAGAAAATGCTCTGTATCGCAAGCTTTCACGGGGATATCTAGAGACTCCGCAAGTTGACTCAATTGCTGATCTAGACGATACTCGTCAGGAAGTTGATACTCAAATGATGTAACACCTTCTTTATCTATTACACTCTTAATATTAGCTACTAGACTGTGTAGATTATCAGGATTGTCTAATTGATAATATATGACTCGATGCCCATTTTCTATTTGCTTCTGAGCAAATGACCTCATAGACAAGAAAAATGCAACCACCTTTTGGATATGGTGTTTGACATAGTCCGTCTCTTGACGCATCTCCGCCATAAAGTATACGGTCTGTTCGTCCGAAGTCGACAGCCAAGAATGATTGTAGTTAAGCTGGTCACCTAGGATAAGTCTTAATTTCATATTGGTTTTCTTATCTTTTTTAAATTCGCGTAAGCAAATAATCATTACACTACTGCTCCCTTATACGAAATGAGCCACTCAATTCGTATTATTTTTATTCCTGCGGCACTTTTCAGAGCAATACTTAACCTCATCCCATACGCGTTCCCATTTTTTTCTCCATTTGAATGGTCGAAGGCATACAATACATATTTTTTCGGGTAGATAAGATTTTTTCATAATGATATCGCTTTTCTATAAACCTCATAAACGAAAAATGGTTAATCATATATGGCAAAAAAGTACAAAGAAGGAATGACGGATCGAGATGTCAATCGAATAATTGAAATGGCATGGGAAGATCGCACCCCTTTTGAAGCTATATTAATGCAATTCGGCGTGACCGAAAAAGAAGTTATCGAACTCATGCGTCGCGAGATGAAAGCAAGTAGTTGGAGGATGTGGAGAGCTCGTGTACAGGGTAGATCTACCAAACATCTCAAGAAGCGAAGTTTTGAAGAAGGTCGCCATAGATGCAGTAGACAGGGGCATATCAATAACAACAAGATTTCAAAAAGATAAAGAGCCTAGGCAACCATAGTAGAGAAAACTGCATACTATAGTCATACTACTTAATCTTTAAATCATACTCATATGAAAAAAACACTACTTTCATTGATATGCATTATTGCATGTTTTTTGACGCCATCGCTACAAGCTCAAATAGCCGCTCCCAACGGTGATTTTGAAGAATGGATCGACGTAACACCTACCTACAACGAAGCATTCGACCAGAATTTTCCAGATAGTACGACCATCTCACCAGACGGGTATGTATCTGTATTGAGGTTTTCTTCTTTATTTTTAGGATACTTATTTGGGGAATTTGTTCTAGGTGGTGACGAAATTGAAGCGTTTTTTAGTAGCGCCAATGGTACTACACGATACCAAGGTGGAGCTAACAACTCTGAATATGCAGTTGCACTTAAGGGTGATGACTTCCTTAATGCTGCAGATATTTTTGGCGCTTTCGCAATTGCTGAATTACCAGAAACACTAACTGGATACTACAAATATGAAGGCAACCTGACTGAAGGGGATACTCTATTCGTATTGGCATCATTTACAGATAGGACTTACGTGCCGCAAGACCTTGCAGATCTCAGCGAGATCAAAGCATATGCTCTTGATACACTCTATGCCAATAACACAGACTATACATTTTTTGAAATCCCTGTTAATATAAACGCAGATGTAACTACAGGTACTGATACAGTAAGTCTCTTTTTCTTAGCTGACTTTGACTCGCTGAATATAGCAAATGGTAACATAAACTCATTTATAATTGATCAAATCGGATTTGATCAATTGCCTCAACTACCTTGCGATGAAGATGCTGGCACCATATCACTAGATGACGGTACAGATGCAACAACGATATGTGTCGATGGCACACCAGATCCGCTTAATGTAAACGTAGTGGGTGACCTCAGCACCAATACCGCTTGGGTAATCACAGACACAGATGGTAACATTCTAGGTCTCCCCGCTGCTCCACCTTTTGACTTAGATCCTGCTGGACCAGGTACTTGTCTTATATGGTATCTAGCTTTCGAGGATGGTCTTGAAGGTGCTGCCGTTGGTAATAATGCCAATGATCTAATCGGTTGTTATGATCTATCTAACCCAATAACCGTAACTAGAAATCAAGCAGATGGCGGTACAATAGCTCTTGCTGATGGATCTGATGCCACTAGCATATGTATAGATGGTATTGCTGACCCACTTGACGTGAATGTTGTTGATGCTACTGGCTCTAATTTCGCTTGGGTAATCACGGACACTGATGCCAATATCTTAGGATTGCCAGCAGCTCCTCCATTTGACTTAGATCCGGCAGGACCAGGTACTTGTCTTATATGGTATCTAGCTTTCGAGGATGGTCTTGAAGGTGCTGCCGTTGGTAATAATGCCAATGATCTAATAGGTTGTTATGATCTATCAAACCCAATAACCGTAACTAGAAATCAAGTAGATGGTGGTACAATAGCTCTTGCCGATGGATCTGATGCT
>CALDEO010000014.1 GCA_937942465.1 uncultured Saprospiraceae bacterium | reverse complement strand
TTAAATTTGTTAGCCAGCACAGGGTTTTCAGTGCCTGGGTTAAAAATGACCCTCTTTGGGTTTAATGAAAGTAAGTAAGCTTCATTATCGGCTTGGATACCAGCATTTACATACAACGTCAGTGTATCTACGTCGTCGGGTGTTATATGATCATTGATAATGTCAATATTGTTGATCTTACCTTTTTTTACCCCTACAGGGTAAACGTCATGTCCTTTAATTTGTAGTAACTCAGTTGCTCTATATGAGTATCTTGTCGGATTATTGGATGCTCCAAAAATGAGTGTTGGGTGATTCATAAACTGATTATATTTGTATGTATAACAATATGTTACCTTAGCTAGTTCGTTAGAAAATCTAAAATAAGTTTTAAATATTGATATTAATTAAAATTTATATATCTTACTTTGGCTTAGCGAAAGCTATAAGAGCAGGAATATGTCCCTGTTGAAAGCTATAAAATACTTTAGACTTGCGAACCATCAGAAGAATTACCCTTTTCGTTTTATTGACCGTTCTTACTCAGTTCGGTGGTTTTGTCTATTTGTTAAATGGATATCTGTTTAAGAAGTGGACTTTGATCAATAGGTTTTTTGCCTTCTTGATGTTGTACTTTATGTTCTTATTATTCTTTGTGCCGCTTACGGCGAGGATAGTAGATAGAGTACCTTTGCCAGCTCATAACTCAGACTTTATAGGACCTGCCAATTATATGACCATCGTACTAGGTCGTAACTATGTCAAGCAAGATTTATATAAAGCAGTTATAGAATCTGCAGCAGTTTTTGGTAAGAAGTATCCCACAGCAAAGATTACTTACTTAGATGCAGGATTTGCATTGTCTAGTTGGATACCAATTATCCCTCATAGTGGTCATAATGGTGGTAAGAGCTTAGATTTTGGTTTTATATATGATGATGCAGAGGGAGAAGTTAAGCGAGGGAGCCCATCGTGGTCAGGATACGGAGTATATGCTCAAGAAAAATTGACGAACAATCAAAAGAAGTGCTTTAAAGAAAATAGTATGTACGGACTCTCAAAGTACTTTGCATTGAGTACGGGCAAAGGGGAGTACAAGCTCAATAAAAGAATGACCAGAGAGCTAGTGCAAGCACTACACAAACAGACTAAAATAACTAAAATATATCTCGAACCATACCTTAAGTCAAGTTTAGGACTTAAGAGATTCAAGAAGATTAAATTTCCAGGATGTAATTCTGTAAGACATGATGATCATATTCATGTACAAATTGACTAACTTTACATATATCATAAAAATGTAATATTTAAATCTATATTTCATTTTTATATTAAAAGGTATACTTATTTATAAATCAGAGTCGTTCTTGACTCATATTACGAATAGAAGCACAAAACAGACTAATCATATGTACCCACTAAGTTTTTTATTACAAGCAGAGACTGACGGTGTTGTTCAACAAAACATCCTTGACCTCATCACATCAGGTGGTCCTCTAGGTATTATCATTGTTGTGATACTGATCCTTTTATCCATATTGGGTGTATACATTTTTGTTGAGCGATGGATGACCATCAAGAAAGCAGGAAAAATAGATACTAACTTTATCAATAATATTAGAGCCGCAGTAGCAGCAGGTAATATTGAAGGAGCTAAAGCATTATGCAAAAGCACAGATACACCAGTATCTAGAATGGTAGAGAAAGGTCTTATGAGAATAGGAAAACCATTGAAAGATATTGATGCAGCGATAGAAAATGTAGGTAACCTCGAAATTTTCAAATTAGAGAAAAACCTATCTACTCTTGCGAGTATCGCCGGTGCAGCACCGATGATTGGATTCTTCGGTACCGTGACAGGTATGATCTTAGCCTTCTATACAATGGCAACAGAGCAGAATGTAACTCCAGATGTACTTGCAGGTGGTATCTACCAAGCTTTGATTACAACAGCATTCGGATTGTTTATTGGTATTTTTGCCTTTGTAGGGTATAACTTACTTGTTGCGAGTGTAGAAGAAGTAGTTTTTGGAATGGAGCAGACAACCGTAGAATTTATGGATCTGTTGCAAGAGCCAATGTCGTAACAATAAAATAATAGCTTAATGGCTTTAGGAAAAAGAAATAAAGTAAGTGCTGAGTTCAGTATGTCGTCGTTGACGGATATCATTTTTCTGTTATTGATATTCTTCATGTTGACATCCTCTATGGTGCAGATAACGGTAGATCTACCTGACTCTGACTCCAAGACAGTAGCACCTATCGATATGGCTGTACAGATGACCAATGGCGGTAAAGTAACCTTCAATGGCAATGTAGTGTCTCTCAAAAACCTTGAGAAGCTTGTAGCGTACGAGGTAAGACACTCTGATAACAAGGAGAATGCAACACTGTCTATCATCGCAGAGAAAGGTGTGCCTTGGAAAGACGTGAATAAAGTCATGGCAGTAGCTGCCGGACTTAAGTTAAAAGCGATAATGGCCACACAGGCTAGAAAATAGTAGTAGTCAAGATTATAGTTAAATAATCAGTCATGGGATTAAAGAAAAAAAGTAAAGTAAGCGCAGAGTTCAGTATGTCGTCATTGACGGATATTATCTTCTTGTTGCTCATATTTTTTATGTTGACATCGTCAATGGTAGTCCCTAATGCTCTTAATCTAAGACTACCAGGTAAGTCTAAAGCACCTACCGCTCCATCTAAGGTAGACCCTATGAGTGTCACATTAGATGCTAGAGGTACATACTATCTTAATGGTAATAAAATAAATGCATCGTCTTTAGAAAAACAACTTAGAGCCATGAGAAAGAAGCGTGGTAAAGATGCATCTATGACGATCAAGCCCAATCCTATGTCTCCAACAGAAAACGTTGTACAGGTCATGGATATGGCCTATCGCCTCGATATACAGGCGATCATGACCGACCCCAGATAACAAGTTTTAATTTTTCCTAGAGTATCTATATAATGTGTTCCATATGCTGCATAAGCGTATTGGTACAAAATTTGATGTATTATATAATAATGTTATGCGTAACCAATACATTAGTAGTTTATTACGTTTTAAATTGTATACTTTAAATTAATGATACACAATACTACACTTGCTCACGAAGAAGAAAACAAGCGAATAGGCATGGTCCTAAGTGTAGCGCTGCA
Source organism: uncultured Saprospiraceae bacterium (assembly GCA_937942465.1). Taxonomy (GTDB): domain Bacteria; phylum Bacteroidota; class Bacteroidia; order Chitinophagales; family Saprospiraceae; genus JAHDGW01. The sequence goes on along the minus strand of CALDEO010000014.1, from coordinate 1,789 downwards.
TTTATTGTTATTGCTTTTAGCCCTTTTTATTACATTCAGCCATCTCGATCCACCGCCTGAGGCGCCTGGAGTGATTATCAATATTGGATTTGTAGATGGAGGTAATGATGATGAAAACCCTGATCAGCAAAACCAAGAAGAAGTAGAAAAGCCTGAACCTAAAAAGGCACCTACTTCTGTAAAAGAAAAGAAAAAAGTACAACCTACCAAAAAGGCAAAGTCAAAGCCGACACCTGCTAAAGTAGAATCGAAGGTAACATCAGATGAAGAGTCTAAAATCATAGCTGCTGAGAAAGTCGCAAAGCAACAAAAAGCTGATGCAGCTAAAAAGAAACAACGAGAAGAAGCCGAAGAGCAAAAACTGAGAGATGCTGCTGAACAGCAACGAAAGCAGAAAGAAGCAGAAGAAGCTCAGAAGGCAAAAGAATATCAAGAGTCAAAAAAGAAGTTTGGAGACCTATTCGGCAAAGGGAAGGGGAGTAACAACAATAACCAAGACCAAGGCAATCCTGATGGCAAATCAAAAGAAGATGCCCTTGACGGAATATCAAAAGGATCTGGTAAGATCGGTGGAGGTCTGAGTGGTCGAGGTGTTGTGTACGAACCAGTAATCTCCGATAATAGTCAGAAAACAGGGAAAGTGGTGGTGAAAGTTTGTGTAGATGCTGATGGTAATGTAGTGTCTGCCAAGTATACTCAAAAAGGGTCTACAACAACCAATCAAACCCTAATAGACATTGCAGAAGGCGGTGCCAAAAGGTATAAGTTTACCAATAATGGCGCTGAACGTCAATGCGGTACCGTAACGATCGACTTTAAGTTGAGGTAGTCATACACCTCGTATTAATCAATTACCCAACTCCTCTAACATGGCTTTCGTAAATGGTAGCCAAGGTGGTGCAGTGAAGATCTTAACTTCATTGGGAAATGGAATCTCTTCATTCAGAAATGCTAATACATCTTTAGGTTTAAGCTTATCAAATAACATTGCGAATATAGTTGTAGCAGCTACTTTGTTAGTCATGATGACATTGAGCATGATCCGATCATAGAAGGAAAATCGATTGGGCTTGAAATATGGCTTGATTGCAATGCCTTCCTTTTCGCAATTGATGATGTAGTCACTATGCTCTTGTATCCGGTAGAATGCATAACCTGATGATGCTTTCACCGCTCCAGCTGCAGTACCGATAGGAATGATATTCGATGTCTTGTAGTCACTGGTGAAGTCATAACTGGTCATCGGTATTACCCCATACTCGGTATCGATTACAGTATAGTCTGTCGTCTTGATATATTGTTTGATATAATCTGAGATCTCTCGATCATAATCTGCTTTTGTCCATTCGTTATTGCTGAATATCGCAATCTCTACCAATGCTTTTGTGGTGCTTGTGGGCAGCACATAGAAAAACCGAGCCTCCCCATTCTGTTCGATCCTAAAATCCATAAAAGTAGCTTTATCAGGCTCAAAGCAAGGAGTCTCTGACTCAATCACCCAGCCACCGAAGTGTTGATCTACATACCATTTGTGTGATTTTGGTATTGAGGTAGTGAGGAAGTTTTTAAAACATTTATCTGTTGTAAATGCTTGATTTTCTGTAGTTACCGTTACGCCTTTGTCATCATCTATTATCTCTTTCACTGCTTCATGACACCATGTGATGTTCGGTGATTGAGCAATTGCTGCTTTAGTATAGTTGTAAAAATCCAAACCCTCAATCATCTTGTATGAGTACGGATTTAGATCTAATATTTGACTTTGTTGCGGAGAGTGAAAATACACTTC
>CALDEO010000013.1 GCA_937942465.1 uncultured Saprospiraceae bacterium | reverse complement strand
ACGGCAAGACAGATATAGAGTTATTGTACCAAAATAAAATACTATGGCAAAGACTGAGATGTGGGATGGAAGTGATATTTATCTATGTGATGTGGAGCTAGCACAGGCGTTTCATATGGCTAGAGTATTGGGTATGCCCTTATTAATAGAGGGTGAGCCAGGTACTGGTAAGACAGAGCTGCCACTTCAATATTCTAAAAGTAATGATCTAGATTTATTCGTATACCCTGTGGGATCGAAGAGTAATGTAGATCAATTTGTAGCAAAATTTGACCATGTCAAGTATCTAAGAGACTCTCAGATCGAAGTACTAAATGCTCAACGAGATGAAAAAAATCTTGATACCAAACTCAGCACTTCAGGCAGGAGTACCGATCGTCTTGATGATTACATCATGATGGGACCTGCTGCCAAGGCTTTCAGCACTCCTCACTCTGTATTACTTATTGATGAGATCGACAAGGCACCAAGAGAGTTTCCTAATGATTTACTCTATGCATTGAGTCACAGAAAATTTGTGATGCCAGAGTCAGGTAAGGTCATCGAGATATCTGAAGAGGATATGCCTGCGATCGTTATTACCAGTAACAGAGAGCAAGAGTTGCCGACCGCATTCAAAGGAAGATGCATCTATCACTATATCTCATTCCCAGAGCCAGAAACGATGAAGTCTATCGTCCTGAGACATTACCCATCAGCTGATGATGAAGTAATCAATACTGCGATCAATGTGTTTTATCAACTACGTAATCTTGGTCTCGAGAGAGCACCTAGTACTAGAGAGCTCTTACATTGGTTAAAGTATATTCAACAATATGCCAAAGATGAAAGCCTCGAAAAGATAAAAAGCTTGTTCGGTATCGGATCATTAGTGAAAACACAAGCTGATCTAGAAAAAGTCCAGTCTAAATTATTTAAGTCTGGTAGCAAAGATTATATGCGTCGGTCAATGCCTAATTAGTATTCAGTACTTAGTATTCAGTACTTAGTATTCAGATTTACCGGGTTTCATTTGCTTACGCAAATGTTCGATATTATAGGTAATAGACTACTCGTAATCCAAGGATGATCAGGTATAAAGACAGCTAATCTTAAAGCTACATTTTTAAAAACAACAAAAAATAAAACGTACTAAGTACTACATACTAAGTACCAAGTACTCCAAGAAAATGTTCCACTCACTACCTCAAATATTCAAACAATATAAGCTCCAAGCAGATGTACGGACGCTACTGACATTGCGTCGTGCATTCGATAAGCAGCTAATCAATACATTTGGAGATCTATACATTGTATTGAAAGGTATCGTGGTTAAGAGTCCAGAAGATATAGGTCCATTTTCAAAGGCATATTATGATTACTTCCTGAATGTGCAGTTTGCACCAGGTGAGCGATTTGATGATGCCATTGCTCGTTCTATTGGATTCCAGAAATGGAAAGAACAATACTTAGAAGATCACCCAGACCGAGTGGAAGATGATCTTGAGACATTCATCAATAGGTATCTAGATGAAGTCCATATGACGAGTTATGATATTAAGAAATTTATAGATGGTCAAGATATCTTGAACAAGGATAATCCTGATATGCCGGACAACCCTAGTGACGACAATGAAAACGATCCTCAAAACCATAAACTAGATAAAGCTGCTGACTACTCCAATATGGATCTTGAAGATCTACTAGAACGCATGCGTCGAGTAGCTGAGCAACAAAAGTCGGCACATCAAGGTGGCAGCCACTGGATCGGTCAAGGAGGTATCTCTCCTTATGGCAACGGTGGTGCAGCTAATGGAGGTATCAGAGTCGGTGGCGCTGGTGGCGGTAAGATGGCACGTAAAGTCATGGGAGATGGACGATACTATCCGATAGATAGAGATCAACAGTTGAATGATAATAATATCGATGCTACCCTAGCGAGTCTCAAAGGAGTGATCGAGTCCAGTGCTCAATCTGAGTTGGATATACCGAGTACACTTGATAAAGGACTCAAGCGTGGTGGACTATTCTTACCAGAGGTCAAGGATGTCATCTCTGAGAATATGAAAGTACTTTTACTTGTAGATAATGGAGGTTACTCTATGGATCCTCATGTAGAAGTGATCACTAGACTATTCAAAAAAATGAAGACTCGATTTGCCCATGACCTGAAGACTTTTTACTTTCACAATACGATATACGATATCATATTTACAGACCCTAGACGGTCTAGCCACGTCAGTATTGATAGATTCATAGCACATGACTCAGACTACCGGGTATTTGTAATCGGAGATGCCGCTATGGCTCCTTATGAGCTAAGTAGATCTAGCATTGCCAACTGGCAATTAATACAAAAGAAATTTAAGAAAATGGCTTGGCTCAATCCTGATAATCAGGCTTGGTGGCAACATACCTTAACGACCAAAGTACTGGGTGAAATTATACCAATGTTTCCGCTAACTCCAAAAGGTATAGAAGATGCGGTACTCAATATGAATCGTATAAGATCATAGAACGGCACTCTTATTATAGTTCGAAGTGTTGCGCCAGTGAAGTATTGATTTCTCTTCTAAGGATTTCCTGTAGTTCTTGATTGAGGTATTCATACGTATCTTCAATACCTAAGACCTCAACAACAGGTATATCATTTGACTTGTATTGCGACTTAAGTTGAGATGATTGTTCATCATCCATCACTAATATGATATTAGACCATTCCACATCTTTAGCCTTGATTTCTCTTAGACTACGAGGACTCAGACCAACGGATCTAATATTAAATCGTTGGTCATTTTTGAACATATATTCGGCAGTACGGCTTCTTCTTTTATTTCGCCCACAGACAACAAGCACATTAGGTTTACTAAGCATCAACACCCTTATTTAGTAAAAATGAATAAATACTGAATCTGAACTAATGCTTATTTCTTTTTGTGAGCTCCGTCGCAGTATGGTTGATTGCTAGAAAGTCCACATCTACAAAATGATGCTCTTGGAGACTTAGCAGTTACAGTACCATCAGCATTTGTTATAGACATACTTCCGTGTACGATTAACGGTCCATTCTCTATTACAATAACTTTTATATCTTCAGTATTTTCCATAGTAGTATATCTTATAATGTTAGAATGGCAATATATGAAGCAAAATTGTAATAAATGATTTTCACCGTTATTTTTCTTATTTATTAACGTATTTATCTC
>CALDEO010000012.1 GCA_937942465.1 uncultured Saprospiraceae bacterium | reverse complement strand
AAAACTTCAATCTGACAATGAAGTGGATTCAGTAAACTTTATTACATTTTATAAGACAACGATACTCCTACTGTTGTCTGTGGTGCTCTACTTGAAAATAACTGATCAGCAGCGTTGAATGACTGGAATACAGACTCTCTTTTGCTCATCAATAAGTTATCTACTTTCACTCCTGCATTCATCCTGTTATCTGGACCAAATGCATAGCTTGCACTTAGGTTTAAACTATGGAAAGGCTTAGAGTATACATCCGGTCTATCAGCGATACCTACGTACTGTAGTGTTGATCCTTGTACATTGTAGTAAGCACCAAACTGTAGTCCATTCTCTAATCCTGAGTATGATACACCACCATTGACGATGTATGGTGCTTGACCAGCCATGTCTCTTGTATCACTTATTTCTTCACCATCTCTAGCGTTATTCAATCTAGACGTATACTCTGTCTGACTCATTTCGATTTGAGACTTTGTTACCGTTACATTACCACTTGTAGTGAATTCTCCTAGTGTCGTACCTAACTTACCTAGTGCTTGTCTAAACTCTAACTCCAATCCTAATACTTGACCATCACCTACATTCCTTGCTTGGAAGTTGTTAGCCGCTTGTACGTATTGTACGATTTCGATTGGATTTTTGAATCCTTTGTAGAATGCACTTACAGATATATTCTGACCTCTTTTTTGGTAAAACTCATATCTTAAGTCAAGATTCGTAATATTGGTTTTAGTCAAGTTACCATCCCATACGGTCTCGCCAGTAGCTACATCGATATCTGGGAAAAATCCACCAATAAATGTTCTACCTGAGATCGGATCGATAATCGTAGAGAACGATGCTTCTTTAAATGAAGGTCTCGCAATTGTATTACTAAATGAAGCTCTTAAATTCTGATTTTCTTTAACTGCATAGATCAAGTTAACAGATGGGAAAAAGTCAACATCATCCAATACTTTCTCTTTGTAGTATGACTGACCGCTCTGTGTCAACCCTGAGTATCGTTGTGTATACGATTCCATTCTAAGACCTACAATCGCTTTAAACTTATCCATCGGTGCAAACTCGTTAGATACATATGCTGCATACGAACTTACATCTGCATAGTACTGATTTACATTTCTTGGGATAAACTGTGGTGAATAATAAAGTCCATCAAGGTTCTCTGCATTAAACAAATTTTCCTCTGCAAATAATGTATTTGGATCTTCAGTAACTTCTGTACTTCCAGGGAAGATTGCAAAGTTCTGAATTTCGTAATTTCTTTGTTTGAATGTGTATGCTCCACCTGCTTTCAACTTCGCCGTTTCTCCTCTAAAGTTATACTCTTTTGTTACGTTGAGTTTATTGGCAAAGTTTACTTCGTTTAAGTATCTCCAGATACGTTGAGGTACACCAGACTCCGTACCGATAGAGTATCCATCATTATCTGTACGAATACGTGTGAAACGAATATCAGGATCTGTAATTTTTGACATTGTAGGAGATATATCCCAGTCAACCTTCAACCCACCCTCTTGGAATGTATGTCTACCTGATACTAAAGCATTGGTAATGCTTCTTTCGCTAAACTCAATATTGTGTTGGTCTGCTTCAAAGTTAGCACCTTGATCTGCACCTACATATTTGAAGAATCCCGCTTGAGACTCTCCGTTTTGTAATCTCATCAACTTTAATGAAACCTTGCTTTTCTCTGTTTTCAAAGAAAACCCTGCAAGACCACCTACTAGTACTGAGTTGATACCGATGTCTCCTATTTGAGACTCTCTTAGATCCATTTCGAATATATCCGAAGTATTTCCTTTACCATATCTTGAGTTCACTGCACCTTCGTAGAAGTCTGTAGAGTTTTTGTAAGTCAAGGCTACGTTATATCCAAGTGTAAATTTTTCTTTATTCAATTGATTGCCGAAGCTATACCCTAAGCTATAATCTACCAAGCTACTTGTTCTAGCTGCTGCTAATGTTGGGTCAAACCCTTCGATTACTTTAGTATAGTCAGCACTATTATCAGGGTTAGATATTACATCTACAACAGTAGGTATCTGATCAGATCCTTGAGTCGGTACTGCTCTACCACCGTCATCCATACCTAAGAAGTCAGTCGATCCACCATCTACAGATAAGTAGTTGCTTTTAAGGTGCATTGAAGGGTTGTAAGACATCCCTAAGCTTATAGATGATTCTTTAGATTCTGGAAAATCCTTAGTTGTAATATCTACAATACCTCCTGTAAAGTCAGCAGGAAGATCAGCAGTGAATGTTTTCACTACGATGATATTATCAATGATATTCGTTGGAAATAAATCCATCTGTAATGAATTTCTATCTGGATCCAATCCTGGGATATCCATTCCATTTAGTGTAGACTTCGTATATCTATCTCCGAGGCCTCTCACGTATACGTACTTGCCACCTTCTATAGATACACCCGGCACTCTCTTTACTGCACCTGCAGCGTCTGAGTCACCGATTTTTTTGAAACTTGCTGAAGAGATACCATCGATTACATTTGATGATCTTCTTTTGATTGTTGCTAGTGCAGCTTCTGTTGTTCTCATTTGCTTAGCTGTCACCACTACTTCTTCGATCATCGTAGATGATTCTTTGAGTCTGATATCTAGTGGAGTTACTTCTCCAGCTGTCACCACCACATCATTGACTGTCAAGTCGCTCATACCTAAGTATGTAAAAGTCAGACTATAAGTACCCGGAGCTATATCTAAGTTATAAGCACCATCAAGATCAGAGGTTGTACCTGATCCTATTTCATTCACAACTACAGCACCGAATAGTACTGCATCGCCCGTCGCATCTTCATACATGTAACCACGTATCGTACCGTTCTGAGCAAAAGAAAAAGTTGAGTACAAAAGACCCAAAGTAAGAGTTAAAAATTTAAATGTTTTCATGTGTATTTGTGTAATAAAAATTGAAAAAATCAGTACCCAATTATTGTCAGATATTGAGTACTGACTGTATAGTATATTATTTGTTGTTTATTAAAATCCTGCTAATGCTCCTAATGCATCGATCACGGTCCATCCTGCAAATTCCGATGCATCGGCACCTACTGTCCTAGTTGTTACATTGGTAGCATCCGGAGCTCTACTTGCAAATGCGTCCATGTCAGACTTATCAGCGAATATTGCTCCTACAGATAAGTTGCCTGATGTCAAGTGACTCGTGTTAAATTGTAAAGAACTCACATCGATCGCTCCACTTGTCCAGTTAGCAGACTCTGCATCACCATCAAGCTCGACATCTGAGTTATCAGAGTAACCAAAGAAATATGTGTTTTCTATCTTACAGTTGACAGCAGCTCTAAAGTCGATATACTCTCCACCTCCAGTACCGTCAACATTGTATCCTTGACAAGTACCATTCATAAATGTGAAAGAAGCAATACCAGCACCCTCACCACCGTCTAGCTCTAGACTATGATCAGAGGCAGCACCTGCAATCGATATATAATTGTCAATCGTACCAGAGTAAGACTGATCGCAATCAAATGCATCATCGCCTTGATTCCATACGATAAGATTAGTCGCATTGACTGATCCTCCAAAAAACTCGATACCATCATCAACATTAGAGATAACCTCTACGTGATCGATCACAGTACCTGATCCTACACCACCGAGTGTAAGTCCGTTGATCTCATTGCCAGCACCGATATCAGTACCACCATGTCTTATAGATACATATCTCAAGATACCTGAGTTATCAGCAGTATCCGTACCTCCGTATAGACCATTCTGATCTGATGGAGGGATACCGTCTATCTGTACCGAAGAAGCATCTGCAGAGATCGGTGCATTACCTAGTATGATCACTCCTCCCCACAATCCTGAAGATGTCGGAGCGAGATTAGGGCTTTCTATCTGACCCGATACAATCTCATCTGCTATTGATGTAAATATGATCGGTGCAGCAGCCGTACCTTCAGCTATCAGTTTGCCACCTCTTGCTACGATCAGTGCTGTTGCATTTGACTCTGCTCCTAGTTTACCTTTTATAACGGTACCAGGTTCTATTGTCAACGTTGCACCATCCTCTATTGCGATTCTAGTATTGAGTACATATACCTCATCAGCTGTCCAAGTAGTATTGCTTGTTATATTTGTTGTTACATTCACCTCTTGAGTACCACCAACAACTACACAATCACAATCAGCCGTAAGTGTCTCATTGGCTGCACAGGTCACACCTTGACAAACCTCATCTTCTAAACATGAAGTAAATAGTAAGCATGACGCTAAAAAAGAGGCTAATACTAGAAAGTTAGATTTTTTCATTATCTAATTTTTTGATTTTGTGTTAGGGTTACTTTCAAACTTAATGCAAATGTAGGGCATGTACAATTACCCATACCTTATGTAATAATTAACCCTATGTGAACAGATTGCGTAGTTGTTAATACTGCATTAACATAGAAAAATCTGCTTACCACCCTCTTTTCAAAATAAACCATTTGCGTCAAGCGAATATCTCTACTTTGGCAGAATATTATATGGCAAC
>CALDEO010000011.1 GCA_937942465.1 uncultured Saprospiraceae bacterium | reverse complement strand
GAGAGAGCTTGTAGGCGATTGTTTTGCACAGATGGATCATGAAAACAGCAGCAAGCTAGATCAGATACAAGAGCATCTGGACAAGTTAGGCGTCAGTTATCTCCTTACGGGAATATTGCCAACATTACGAAAGTATCATCTTGATCTTGATAACCTTACACCTAAAATCAGGTATCGAGCACTCATGGATGCGATGAGTTCGCAACTTATAGGTAGTTCGTTTGAGTTAAGACTGGTAGGTATCGATGAGCTATTATTAAAGCATGATAGTCCGATGCTAGAGGCATGTAATACGAGTTTTCAAGTACACCTACAGGTAGACCCTAAGGACTTCGTCAAGATGTACAACATAGCACAAGCACTAGCAGCACCGACCATGGCGATCGCAGCTAACTCTCCACTAGTATTCGGTAAGAGACTGTGGCATGAGTCTAGGATCGCGATGTTCCAGCAGGCACTAGATACTCGGACTACACATGAGCACATGCGGGAGCGAAGCCCAAGAGTAAGCTTCGGTAAGAAGTGGCTAGATAAGACAGTATTAGAAATATATCAAGAAGATATTACAAGATTTAAGGTGCTACTTTCATCAGATATTGAAGAGGATAGTCTACAATCGATAACAGATGGTAAAGTCCCTAAACTACGATCACTTCAAGTACATAACTCGACCGTCTACCGATGGAATCGCCCATGTTATGGTATCAGTGATAATGGTAAGCCACACCTCAGGATAGAGAATAGAGTATTGCCAGCTGGTCCTACCAAATTAGATGAAATTGCAAATGCAATGTTCTGGTTAGGGTGTATGATCGGTATGGCTGATGAGATAGATGACGTCCGAGACTTGATGTCATTTGATGATGCACATGACAACTTTGGCAAGGCCGCTAAGTTTGGAATTGATTCCAACTTTACTTGGTTTAATGATGACAAGGTAGGCTGTTGTGATCTTATCATCAATAAGTTGCTACCGATGGCTCGAAAGGGACTAGCAAAAAGGAAAGTTGATAAAGCAGATATAGATAAGTATCTAAGTGTCATCGAACAACGGGCCAAGAAACACATGAATGGGAGTCGATGGATCTTGCGATCGTACACAGAACTTAAAAAAACATACAGCACCGATGAGTCGCTCAGTATCCTGACTGCGAGTATGATCAAAAACCAAAGAGCCAACATCCCTGGCCACGAATGGGTCATGCCAGATGTAGCGGATCTGCCTAATTATACTCCACATGAACTCAAGGTATCTGACTTCATGGTTACAGATGTATTCACAGTACAGAAGGATGCGGTCATAGAGTTAGTAGCCGAGATGATGGACTGGAAGCAGATCAGTTTTACCCCAGTAGAGGACACCAAAGGTAAGCTTATAGGTATGGTGTCAGATCGCTTATTGCTAAAGCATTTTGTAAGACCTACACCACTGCAAGAAGAACTGATCGTAGAGGATATCATGATCAAAGATCCAATAACAATCAAAGAGACTGCGACGATCGTGCAAGCATTACAATTGATGAAAAAACACGAGGTAGGATGTCTACCAGTAACCCGACATGGCGAACTAGTAGGTATCATAACGGAGTCTGACTTTTTGAGGATCTCAGGTAGATTGATCGAGCGATTGGAAGATTAACTCAGTTGTTTATTATTCGAATGCCACAATGATATAAGAGGTAGTGTTTTGATTAGCAGTTATTAATTGCTCTATAACCTGAGCATTGTACGATGAGACTAAGTAGTAGGATTGCACTTCTAGTTGAGTCCATATAGATACTCCGGTCGTACTACTCGTAGAGGTTTCGATAGGGGTTGCACCTTGAATAAATGCTATCTCGTTATCAAATAATTGATGGGATACGCCGCTTATGCGATATTCTTCACTATCAAGACAATCTGCAGGGTTTTCACTACAGTCATAAGAGTACAGTGTTATGTTTGCGTTGGTCAATGTAGCAGGTATAGGAGCATCCATTTCCTCCTTACATGCAATAAAAGCCAAGCAGATAAATAGAGATAAATATAAAAATTTCATAATGTTTCCGTTTTAAGTTAATCCCACATACTTGAGAATGAGCATTAGTCTAGGTATACGTAAAAATGGTCATTTTTCAGAAATACACCGCACGACGATGGTATTATTAATCCACTTAACTCTATACTGACATATCACTTAACCATCCTTAATTGATAATTTGTTTAACTCTTCAAATATCCAAAATCTATAGAATACATAATCAACGTATACCCAATAGTCCTGAAGGGACGTCTTATCTCAGGGGTGGGTTTCAACCCACCTCAATAAAAAAACCACCTTAATAAAAAATCCACCCAAAACAAAACCCTAAAACTTAACCCTAACAGAGCTCACAAAATTAATCCCAGTATCATCAGCAAAATATCGAAGTCTATTAAGATAATCTCGATAGACGGTATTGAGCAAGTTATCTATTTTGGTGGTAATTCGTATTCGAGTTTTACCTAGTTGTATATCCGTAGCAGCTTTCGCGGAAAGCAAAAAATAAGCATCTGGTGCTGGTGCAAAATCTTGATTTTCTAACAAGTTATTCTGTTTGAAAACATAGGTGCCATTCATTTCTAATGAAGTGTTTTCTAGTTTTTTGCTACCGATCTTTATTGCTTTGTCAAATTCATATTCCAAACTAGATTTTAGATTGTTAGCAGGCAT
>CALDEO010000010.1 GCA_937942465.1 uncultured Saprospiraceae bacterium | reverse complement strand
TCGTTGTTGAAAGCCATTTTGTTCAAGTCTGCAATATCCTCGATTACATATTCAAAAGTATAATCACCGATGTCTATCCATTTGTTAACTAGTGCAGCCAACATATATGTATCGTTGGGACAGGGAGAAAATCCCATTCTTAAAGTCTTTCTGTTCATTGTATGCGGCTCTTATTAGCGATTGATATATATAAATGTACTTTTGTAGGATATTGTTGACACAGATCAAATAAAGTAAATGCCTGAACCAAAACTTAGAGTCATATTCGAAGATAATCATTTGATTGCAATCAATAAACCTGCGGGCTTACTTGTCCACGATGATAATACTGGGGACGAGACTGCATTGCAAAAAGTAAAAGACTATATAAAGGTGAGATATAATAAGCCGGGAGATGTCTTTTTAAACTTAGTTCATAGATTAGATCGACCAGTTAGTGGGGTACTATTATTTGCTCGTACCAGTAAGGCATTGACTAGGATGAACGATATCATCAAAGAACGTAAGATTGAAAAAACATATAAAGCAGTAGTCGCAGCTAGACCCAATCCACTTGAGGGGACATTGATCAATTATCTACAAAAAGATAAGTCTAGAAATATATCGTCAGTAGTGAAGTCCAATAAAAAAGATGCAAAATATTGTGAACTCAATTATAAACTTGAATTGTCATTCTCAGAAAGACATATACTTAATGTTGAGCTATTGACCGGTAGGTCTCATCAGATCAGAGTACAACTGTCTCATGCGGGAATGCCTATAGTAGGGGATGTTAAGTATGGATATGATAAGCCATTGCGGGATTCTTCTATCGCTTTACATTGTTCTGACATGAGTTTTATACACCCTGTCAAAAAGGAGAAAATACGAATCACAGCGAGTATTCCGGATACAGACTTTTGGAACACAATGAAACAATTTTAATTTCTTTAGTAGAAGTATGAATAAAATCATTTTTCATTGTACATTTGCCGCTGTGAGGGCCAGACGGTCAGCTCCTTTTGAATTCCCCCAGGGTGGAAACACAGCAAGGGTAGGAGGTTGAGCGACTAGGTTTGGTCCCTCATTTTTTTATTAAATCCCCACACATCTTATTGTTATGAAGTTTTTTGTTGACACAGCATCATTAGATTCTATTAAAGAAGCAAAAGATTTAGGAATTCTTGACGGAGTCACTACGAATCCATCATTAATGGCCAAAGAAGGTATTAGTGGTCAAGATAACATCATAGCTCACTATAAGAAGATATGTGATCTAGTAGAGGGAGATGTAAGTGCTGAGGTTATATCAACAGATTTTGAAGGAATGGTTAAGGAAGGAGAAATCCTTGCTAATCTTGCACCTAACATTGTTGTTAAAGTACCTATGATTAAAGAAGGTATCAAAGCAATAAGTCACTTCACAAACAAAGGAATAAGAACAAACTGTACACTAGTGTTTTCTGCAGGTCAAGCAATATTAGCTGCAAAAGCAGGTGCTACATACTTGTCGCCATTCATCGGTAGAGTGGATGATCTTACATGGGACGGTATGACTTTGATACACGATATCGCTGAGATATATGCTATACAAGGATTTGATACTGAGATACTTGCTGCATCAGTACGTACGCCATTACATATTGTACAAGCTGCTAAAAATGGTGCAGACGTAGTTACATGTCCATTAAAAGCGATTTTAGGCTTACTTAATCATCCTCTAACGGATATTGGATTGGCTAAATTTCTTGCCGATCACAAGAAATCTAACGGATAAGAGTCGTTTATTGAACAGTTAATTACTGTTTTTAACATTCCTTGAGATTTTCTGCTCTCTTTTTGCTATTTTAGAGGAAGTATAACACCAACCCCAAAGAACCTAGTCTATTATTGTTCACTATTATGTACAGTCATGATTCGGTATCTTCTTGCTATATTTCTTGGTTTCACTTGTTTTATTTTACCAGCACAATTTGCTCATTACGATGCTCAATTGATCAAAGTTGAAGCTAATACTACTTTAGATAAAATCCATCGTAAATCTATTGTTGATGTTAATAAGGTTGAATACACCGTCAACAGTCGGGATGTAATTGAATTTTATGATTCAAGCGATGATTTGGTTGGAGTCTACTTCGATGATACACATATAGAAATAGAACAACTAAGGTGGGTTGAAAACAATAATTACATCCAAAAATTATTAGATAAGTATACCACTGAGTATGCCTTAGCCAAATACTTTGATATACCACGAAATGGTATGACTAAGGATGATGTTTATGACTTATTTGGTGAAGCTCAAGAAGTCAAATTCAGTATTGATGGTTACGATCAGATAATAACATGTACTATCAAAGAATTTAAAGTCATATTTAGAAACGACATTGTGGAGCGAATCAGTAAAGTAAATACCTAGTTTTCTTTAATTATCTGCAAAGTCTTATCAATCAATCTACTGATAGTCGCAGCAGCATCACTACTGAAGTTACCATTAATCCTATTCGCTAAGATTGCGTTTAACGATATACCTCGATGACCAAAGTGCTTACACAATAAATAGATGCCGGCAGTCTCCATTTCTAGATTTGTAAAATTAACACCTTTGATTTTTCTACGGTATAGATCATTGATCTGTGTACTCATAGTAGATGGTACTCGCAGTGTCCTTCCTTGAGGTGCATAAAACCCAGGGGCAGTAATTGTAACTCCTTTGATAAATTCATCCCCAAATAAACTGAGTAACTCAGTATCAGCAGAGGCTATATAATGTGGTCGATCTGCAAGTTCTTTAATACTAGCATAGTTGATATGATCAGGAGACTCATATGTGCTATAGTAATGTCCTAATGCATCCAATCCGATCGCATGTTGGCTTGCTACGAATGTATCGACAAGGATCTCAGGGTTAATACTACCTGATGTACCGATCCTAAAAAATGATAATTGAGTAAATTCTTCTTTTACCATTCTAGTCTCAAAATCAATATTGACTAATGCATCTAATTCTGTAAATACGATGTCTATATTATCAGTACCAATACCTGTAGCTATGATGGTCAATTCTTTATCCCCAAAGCTACCCGTCACAGTCTTGAATTCTCTATTCTGCTTTTCAACTCTTATGTTATCAAGATTCTTAGCAATCATGTCGACTCTATCGGGATCACCTACTGTTATGATCGTATTGGCTATTTCACCAGGCAATAAAGCTAGGTGATATATACTGCCATCGTTGTTCAAGATGAGTTCGGATTCTTTAAGATATGTCGACATATTCATTAGCTTTATGATACAATGGTAGTATAATAAAAGCTGTTTTTATCCATATCACCAAACATTTCTGCACAAAAATATATTCATATTAGTATGAAAAAAATATTCCATTTGGCAACATGCAATAGTTGCCAGAAAGTACTAAAAGAACTCGATGCACCAGACAGTATAGAGTTAAGAGAGATTAAGTCCAAAGGTGTCACAGAGACTGAGCTTGACGCTATGAAAGAACTAGCGGGTACTTACGAGGCTTTATTCTCTAGAAGAGCTATGAAGTATCGATCTCTAGGTCTCAAAGAAATGGAGTTATCAGAGGATGATTACCGTAAATATATCTTATCAGAGTATACATTCCTGAAAAGGCCTGTAATGGTTCTAGATGATGAAATATTTATTGGACATGCTAAGAAAAGTGTTCAAGGTGCCAAAGAGAAGATCAATGCAAGTAAATAAAGAACAAATCACGCAGTGGTTTCAGGGATTGCAAGATCGTATATGTGCAAGTCTTGAGACATTGGATGGTGAAGGTACATTCCGAGAAGATCAATGGCAACGACCTCAAGGTGGTGGCGGTAGGTCTAGAGTGATACTCGGTAAGCATATAGAGAAAGGCGGTGTCAACTGGTCTGCAGTACATGGTCCGCTACCAGAGAAAATATCTCAATCTCTGGGCTTAGAGAAAACAGACTTTTTTGCGACGGGTGTATCTATTGTATTACATCCACGCAACCCTCACATGCCCATCATTCACATGAATGTACGGTACTTTGAGACAGGTGACGATACTTGGTGGTTTGGTGGAGGTATTGACCTGACTCCGCATTATGTTGTGCCTGAGGATGCTCAGTTTTTTCATCAGTCATTGAAGGATGTTTGCGATAAGCATGATGAAAACTATCATCCAAGATTCAAAAAGTGGGCAGATGATTACTTCTTTATCAAGCATAGGAAAGAAACAAGAGGTGTCGGAGGTATATTCTTTGATCAGCTAAAAGCAACGGAGGAGCATACCAAGGAAGATCGATGGAAGTTTGTACAGGACGTAGGAGAGTCATTTATACCTATATATTTGGAGTTGGCTGCTCGCAACATGTCTAAGGACTACCAGCAACCACATCTAGACTGGCAACGAGTACGTCGAGGTCGATATGTAGAGTTTAATCTGGTATGGGATAGAGGGACTAAGTTTGGTCTAGATACCGATGGTCGTACAGAGTCTATATTGATGAGTATGCCACCTCGTGCAGAGTGGATCTATGATCATCAAGTGGAGCCAGGCTCACAGGAGGAGTTTACTCAGAATAACTTGCACAAAGATGTAGATTGGCTTAGTTACAGTTAAGCGTTATGATCGGAGTGGTGATTTCATTACTGATGTTACCCGCTCTATCTTTAAGCGTGATCGTGAATGATAGATCATTGGTGTTGAACTCTGCAGGCGGGTTTTCTTCGCA
>CALDEO010000009.1 GCA_937942465.1 uncultured Saprospiraceae bacterium | reverse complement strand
CGGTACATACACTGTTTTTGTTAGAGGGGGAAGTTGCCTCAAGACCGATCTATTGACTATAGACCCGACACCCATATTGAGAGATAGTTTGTTATTTCTTAGGAATCCCAATTGTCAAAATCCTTTAGGGCTTATCAGTGTTGTGGGACTGGGTGGAGCTCCTCCGTATGCATATACGCTAGATGGCGGTATGAGTCAGGGCGATGGACTATTTGATGGCTTACTATCGGGCACGCATGAGCTTGTTATTACCGATCAAAACGATTGTCAATCAATCCTAAATTATACCTTGACAGATCAGATATATGACTTTGATCTGGAGATTATAGATAGCGATCTTTTATTGACCTGTATCGATACGATCGCTTATGTTACAGTAAGTCAAGATGATGGAATAGGGCAGATTCTATACTACTTAGATAAGACTAAGCTTGCTGTTGATGGTGTTTTTCAAGATCTATCTGCTGGATCACATACGATCTGGGCTTTAGACGAAAACGGTTGTAACTCCGATACGCTTAACTTTATAGTGGAGATAGATACGATACCTCGTATGACCTTATTGACAGATGCAGTATGCTCTGGTAGTACGGTGTTATTTGGTGGAGATACATTTGATGAGACAGGTACATATATCGACTCATTGACTGCCGTCAATGGTTGTGATAGTATCGTTAGTTTAGATTTAGTAGTGTTTGATATACTTACTGAGGAGTTAGTTGAGTCGATCTGTGATGGTGAGGCCTTTATGGTAGGTACTCGTATTTATGATCAGCCAGGCATGTATATCGATACCTTATCAGCTGTCAATGGTTGTGATAGCATCGTCTCGTTGGATCTTTCCTTTATAATGCCAGCTACAACCTTACTGACGCCTGGTATATGTGATGGGGATAGTGTGAGAGTAGGAGAGAGCATATACACCGATGAGGGTATGTTTATAGATACCTTGATTAGCATTAATACAGGCTGCGATAGTATTATTACGACAGAGCTTACCGTGTTTTCTGCTTCCGCAAATACTCAGGATGTCACGATGTGCTCAGGAGATAGTTATTCTGTTGGACAGAATGAGTATGAGGTATCTGGCACATATATAGATACATTGACCAATAGCCTTGGTTGTGATAGTATACTTACAACAGAGCTTGACATCACCCCTTTGAATGTGCAGTCTGAGGTATACACCATTTGTTTGGGGGATAGTCTGTTGGTAAGAGATAGTTATTACAGTGCATTAGGTTTATACGAAGTTATTATTGAAGATGAAATCAACTGTGATACTATATTGGAGATTGAGATCTTAGAGGAGGAACCCAATCTGTGTGATGATAAATTTTGCGCAAGCTATGTACCCAATGTCTTCAGTCCTAATAGTGATAGCACCAATGATCAATTTACGATATACACCGATGCTGTAGCCTTTGATGAGCTCTACATCTATGATCGATGGGGTAGTTTGATATTTCATGGATTGCAACCGCAACCACAGTGGGACGGGATGTTCAAGGGAAGCCCTGCACTAGAGGGAGTGTATGTCTATATCTTCACAGGTATATGTGTGACAGGAGAGCGAATAACTCGGCAAGGTAGTCTTACATTGATTCGGTAGGTCATTGACTTTGATGATTTTTATTAGCTAACTTTGATTTCAAATAATAGACGTATGATTAGCGACTTGCTAAAAGTTGAATTTACTCAATCCATTGATTTTGATCCAATTGCTGCGATTGCATCAAAAAAGAATGAGTCATTGCCTGTTGATTATTTTGATTTTTACAATTCCGTATCTAGTGTATACTCTTCAAAGATTGAGGGTGAAAACATCGACTTCGATAGTTTCTTTAAACACAAGTTTTTAAAAGTTGAATACAATCCAGATTACACTAAGAAGTCTGAAGATCTATTTACCGCGTACCAGTTTATTTTAGATAATTCAATGAATTGGTTAAATGTAAAGGAGGTCCACACTATATTAAGTAATCACTTGTTGCCATCTAGTCAACGCGGTGTAATTAGAAAAAATCCAATGTTCGTCTTAAATGAAGACGACCGAATAGAGTATGTTGCCTGTAATCAACACTCGATTGAAAATGAACTAGAAGTTTTTTTTGATAAAGTCCATAGCCTTATAAATTGTGAACTAACCGATATTGAGGTATTCTTTTATGCTGCACAGATTCATTTGGTATTTGTGAAGATTCATCCATTTCAAGATGGGAATGGCAGAACGGCTCGATTGCTTGAGAAGTGGTTTTTGATCGAGAAGTTAGGTACAGATGCCGTCTCAGTAGATCTAGAAAAGAACTACTATGTGAATAGAAAGTCCTATTATGATAATATCAGAAAGATCGGATTAGAATTTGAAACGTTGGATTACTCCAAAAGTCTTGAGTTTTTGTCGATGACAATAAATAGTCTAGGTTAATTGAAGTAAGTGATATTGATGTATGTGGATGTGGGCAAGGAATAAGGAATCTATTTATACATTGTCGCTTATTCATTCATTAAAAAGGACCTACTAAATGCACCTTGGAAAAATTGATAAGCTAGGGTTTTGTACCACTACACCATCGGCTTATAATCTTTCTTCTTAGTAGCTCTCCATACAAAACCCATAAGGACACCAAATACAATCCCACCAATATGTGCCCACCATGCAGTATTAGAGGTCTGTGCAGTATCCGGGTCAAGCGTACCAACACCTGCGATTAGTTGTTGTACAAAGTAAATTCCTAAGAATACAAATGCATTCAACTCAAACTTCATAAACATGAAGAATAAAACTTTGATCTTGTTTTTGTAAAACATAACAAAGTAAGCTCCTAGTACTGCTGCGATAGCACCACTTGCTCCGATAGCTGGTATATTGCTCGTTAAGTTAAATGCAATATGGACTAAGGAAGCGGCAACTCCTCCAAGTACATAGAAAATGATAAATGGAACATTACCGATGGTTGCTTCAATATTATCTGCAAAAACCCAAAGGAATAGCATATTACCGATTAAGTGCATCCATCCACCATGCAAAAACATGTTCGTTAGCAACGAAAAATAGTCTTGACCAGCCATGATTTCTGTCGGAACAACCCCAAAAGTGAGGTTAAAGAGGTGACATTGTTGCGGTCCTAAAGAAAATTGGTATAAAAATATTAAAACGTTGATTACGATTAATCCGTACGAGAAGTAAGGAAAATAGCCGTTTTTGACCTGATCATCGCCAATTGGAAGTATCATTTTACGAGATTATTTGCATCTAAGATAAAGAAGTTAATAATGCTTTGAATTTTAATTGGTGTTTATTTGATAAAAATATATATTTGCAGCCTCGAAGGAAGTAGTTCAGTTTTTTTCTGATGTTTTCAGAAGCTTATTGAGCCCATTTTTTAAGAGCTATCGATCCCAATGAGATTATATTTTAATCACACGATAGTAGAGATTACCAGTTATCTCAAAAACCACAAGGCGTGGTAGCTTCCCGAAAGTATCGGGACAGGCAGCCTCGCTTAACAACCACATGGCGTGGTAGCTCAGCTGGTTAGAGCGCCAGATTCATAATCTGGAGGTCGGCGGATCGTGCCCGCCTCACGCTACGTAGAAGCCCCTCAACATTTGAGGGGCTTTTTTCGTTTATACAGCAGGTTAAGGAGATACTA
>CALDEO010000008.1 GCA_937942465.1 uncultured Saprospiraceae bacterium | reverse complement strand
TCAAGCGAATATCATTTTATTGCTAAATGATTGACTATTAAAAGGATAGATGAAATATTCTTTGACCAAAAAATGAATTAATCGTACTGTTTTAGAAGTAAAAAATATATCTTTGCAGTCGTTTTTGAAGAAGATAAACTTGAATACCATGGAGGTTTTAAATGTACCAGCTCTTTTAAGAGTTGACACTGGAAAGAAAAGTAATATTGAAGTACGAAAGGCTGGAAGAATTCCTGGTGTACTTTATGGTAATAATAATAACGTAAACTTTAGCGTGATACTAAGCGACGTAAAGAAGCTTATATATACACCAGATTTTAAAGTTGCTGAATTGAGTATCGATGGTACGTCAACAAAAGCAATTGTTAAAGAATTACAGTTTCACCCAGTTACTGATCAATTGTTACACATTGATTTTTTAAGATTGGTTGATGGCACGCCTCTAAAAGTAGAAATTCCGATAAGATTTAAAGGAACTTCTCCTGGTGTAAAGAGTGGTGGTAAATTGATTCAACAAATGAGAAGAGTAAAAGTAAAAGTTACTCCTGAAAATTTGGTGAGTGAGCTTTTTGCTGATATATCTACTTTAGAGTTAGGTGACTCTGTAAGAGTAAGTGATTTAGAGATTAGTGAGCATATTCAATTGATGACCGAAGGAGCAACACCTATTGGTTTAGTTGATGTACCTAGAGCTCTTAAGAGTGCAGCAGCAGCTGAAGAAGCGGATGCAGCAGCAGCTCCAGCAGCAGCGGCAGCTCCAGCAGCTGAGTAATAAATTAAGAAAATATAGTCTTAATAGGTTTCTATCTATTGAGTTATAGAATATATAGAGAAAAGAGTAATCAGATATGGTTGCTCTTTTTTTTGTTTAAGGCCTTCTGCTAGTTATTGTAACTCTTGCTCTTTTTCTAGCACTGTTATAACGGCATCGTGATAGTCATCAAGAGTCTTAGTCTTCTTTATTGACTTTACGATTTTAGTTGGATTGGTGAATGAGTTAGCGAAGTACTCCCAGTAGCTGAGCATTTTCATGATTACATGTTTCTCGCCTTTAAGCTTCTGCTCAAATTCATAGCTTAATGTATCGTGAAATTTTCTGAATATATCGATTCTGTCTTCAGGGTATTCAGTCGTATCATCCTTAATCATCTGTGGTAAGAATGGATCGGCTATAAGTCCACGGCCCATCATCCAATGATCTATCATGGGAAATCGCTCTGTCATCTCTCGGTAGCCCGCTACGGTCGTAATATCTCCATTATAGTAGATTTTATGATCAGTATGGTTAAGACATTCCTCAAATGAATCTAAATCTACACCGCCTTTATACAGCTGTTTGCCGATGCGAGCATGGATGGCAATGTTTTTAAGAGGATACTTGTTAAGTATAGGGAAACTATGTAGAATCTCCTGAGCATTTTCATATCCCATTCTCATTTTCATAGATACGACTACATCTGTCTCACTATGTACTCGATCGAGTATGTGATCTA
This sequence comes from uncultured Saprospiraceae bacterium, assembly GCA_937942465.1. Lineage (GTDB taxonomy): Bacteria > Bacteroidota > Bacteroidia > Chitinophagales > Saprospiraceae > JAHDGW01. The sequence goes on along the minus strand of CALDEO010000008.1, from coordinate 4,696 downwards.
TCTTTTCTGGTTCACAGATGAGACCAGATCCCATACCTTTGTTGATGACCATAGGGTAGGGGCAACCAAGATTCCAGTTGAGTTCGGTGTATCCAAGATCGCGTATGTACTTCGTTACGAATAAAAATTCCTCCACTTTGCCCGTCATGATTTGTGGTATGACCTCCAGCGTTCGATTATTTTTATGAGCAATGTCTAACTGATAAGCAGGTTTGATATCGAACTTACCATTTAATCGGATGTAGGGTGCATAGAAAGTATCTATTCCTCCAAAATACTTTTGAAAAGCATTTCTAAACCGAAAATCGGTAAAGCTCTGAAGTGGAGATGATAGTAGCGTGGGAGTCATGCTTGTACTTGCTAGGGAGTTTTGTTTAGTTTGTTTGACTCGATCTTAGATCAATGTCAAACTTAAATATAAAACTGCGTATAATAACAAAGCCCCTAACTATCAGATAGTTAAGGGCTTCTTTGTAGCGGCGGCAGGACTTGAACCTACGACCTTCGGGTTATGAGCCCGACGAGCTACCAACTGCTCCACACCGCGATGTATTTTGAAGAGTATAAAAACTCTTGTTGGCTAATTTTTAACGTTGTAACGAGATAGCTTTCATCTCTAACGGAGTGCAAAGATAGCCCATGATTTTATAAATCCTAATCATTAGGGAAGTTAATTGAAAGTTTATTCGCAATTATTGATATTATTTTAAAAGTAGCATTGCAATTATTGGTGTCAGACGAAAAAAAATATTCGCTCGACGATAAACATGAAAACTATGAGCATGATAATAACGTTACTTTTTTATCTTAAAGTAAGCAATTGGAATGGTAGAGATGAAGAAATATGAGAAGGCAACATTAGGAGCGGGATGCTTCTGGTGCATAGAGGCAGTTTTTCAAGATGTAAAAGGTGTCGAAGAAGTAATATCGGGTTATACTGGAGGAAAAATTAAAAACCCAAGTTACCGTGAGATTTGTACTGGGATGACCGGACATGCTGAAGTTGCACAAGTCACCTATGACCCAGCGATTATTACTTTTGAGGAGTTACTTGAGGTTTTCTGGGTGTTTCATGATCCGACAACGCTTAATCGCCAAGACAACGACGTAGGTACGCAGTATAGATCGGTAATATACTATCATGATGAGCAACAAAAAGTGATTGCCGAGCAGTCAAAAGTAGAAGTAGCAACTCCAATGTATGATCGCCCGATTGTGACAGAGATATCACCACTCGGAGTATTCTACCTAGCGGATGAGGAGCACCAAGACTTCTACAAGCGTAATCCCAATTATGGTTACTGCAGAGTCATCATAGACCCTAAAGTCAATAAGGTAAGAGCCAAGTTTGCAGATAAAATAAAAGACTAATCATATGAAATTGAATCCATTAAATAGAGAGGAAGAGAGAGTCATCGTCCACAAGGGGACAGAGCGACCATTCATAGGAGAGTATGACAAGCATACGGATGCTGGTACATATATATGCCGCCAGTGTGATGCACCATTGTATACATCGGAGTCTAAGTTTGAAAGCGGTTGTGGCTGGCCTGCATTTGATGATGAGATAGATGGAGCCGTGACGAAAGTAAGAGATGCTGATGGTCGCAGAGTAGAGATCGTATGTACCAATTGTGAAGGTCACCTCGGACATGTATTTGTAGGAGAGCGATTAACCGCAACCAATACAAGACATTGTGTTAATAGTATAAGTATGAAGTTTATCCCAAAAGAATAAAATAGATCCAATTGTTTAAGCTTATATGATATAAGCACAATAGAGATATTTGCGAAAGCAGAATAATAAGAAAGCCCTATTTCTACAGATTGCAGAAATAGGGCTTTCTTTTTGAATTATAGGGTCTTCAGTTAGTTCATTTTTTTGATGCTTCCACCAGTGTATTTACCTACTTCTATATTAGATGTAGTCGGGTCGCCTTTGTATTTGATGCTGCCACCACTGCTAGCTTCTGCATTGATTTTTTCATTAGCCCATACTTTAGCACTTGCACCAGAGCTTACGTCTACGCTTGTTTCATTAGACTCCATGTCTTGGCCATTATAAGATGCACCAGAGCTTACTTCTACTGATTGCTTAGTGCTTTTACCTTTGAGAGTAGAGCTTGCACCAGAGCTTATATCTACATCGAGAGATTGTGCTGCTATTGTTGCATTACATTTTGCACCACTTGATACTTCTACAGACATATTATCGGATTGAATCGTGTCATCGGTATGGACGTATGCACCTGCACTTACATCGATATTGGATATTCCATCATGATATACAGTGATGTTGGCTTTTACTTTATTCCCCATTCCCCAGTTGTTTTTTATTTTCAGTACTAGTTCATTGCCTTTGATTATTGTGATCACTTTGTCAGCGTCTCCTTTGACCATGTCTAGATCCAGACTATTCTTATCTGCATTGACTAGCGTTACATTTAAGCTACCACTTACGCTGATCGCATCAAAGGGTGATAGATCTTGAGATTGTGCCATTAAGGAAGATGACCATATGATTAAGGCAAAAGAAAGAAGGGAAGTTAGTTTGTTCATTATGTTGATTTTAATGATTTGGAAGAAATTCGCATCTGATTACAATTCAGTGATTACTTGATATCAGTTGTATAAATTTACTTTAAAGACGAGATAAGAAACATAGTGGTTACACCTAATTTGATATTTATTTGCTAATTTACCAACAGAAATAGAAAATTTTAAAATTCTACGCTTTCGCGAATCTAAAAGTGAATCATGAGATTAATAAGTACCCTAGTTTTTATTTTAACAATTTCAATAACATTGCAAGCTCAGAAAGAACATCTGGCTCCATGTGGGACACATTCATTTAGATCTGAGTGGTTAAAGCGCTTTCAGGCTCAACCTGATCGGGTTGATACTCGATCTGCTGATATATTGTATGTGCCGATCACTATGCATTTTGTAGGCACTGACGAGGGGACTGGGCTGTTCACAGAGACGGCATTGACTAGAGCTCTGTGTACACTTAATGATGATTTTAAGGATACCGATATACAATTTTATATCGCTGGCGAAATAAGACAAATATGGAAAAGTGTCTACGCTGATCATGCGACGACTCTTAAGGGAGGTGAGATGATGTTTGAGTATAATGTGCCGGGTACGTTGAATAATTATGTTGTAGATAATCCTGCTGGCAACTGTGGTTATAACCTACCGTATGCAGGTATTGCATTGTCTGATAATTGCATGGGTGCTAATGATCATACATGGTCTCACGAGATAGGGCATGCATTATCGCTACCGCATCCTTTCTTAGGATGGGAGGGTGGTGTATCTCATGATGGATCTGTATCTCACAACTTTGAGAATCCTGCACCAACTACTGTATTATACGACTATACGTTCTTTAAAGATACATTGATACTAGACACAATGATTATTGATACAGCGATCGTAGAGTTGGTAGATGGTAGTAACTGTGATATAGCTGCGGATGGATTTTGTGATACTAAGCCGGATTATTTAGCATCGAGATGGCCATGTGATGAGGCTACTTTATTGAGTTACCAAGAGCAGACAGATCCTACCGGTGCTAAGTTCTTTTCGGATGCATCATTGATCATGTCTTATGCATTGGACAATTGTGCAAGTAGATTTACTGATGATCAGTCAGAGGCAATGAGAGCTAATCTTATTGATGAAAAACCAGATTTATTATTAGATCAATCTCATCCTGGTGACTTGAGTCAAATGGTTACTAGTATCAACTTCCCTTTTGATGAACAAGTAGTTTATTACCAAAATATTGAGTTTGGATGGGATGAAATTGATAATGCTGCCAACTACCTGTTTCAACTTAACCTTGGACAGAACGGGACTTTCGTACTTTATGATACTATTGTGAATGCTTCTACACTGACGTTACCAGAGTTAGATATCAATAAAAATTACTATGCTAGAGTTAAGGCATTGGGTAAGACTGATTTCTGTGCTGATTGGTCAGGTGATGTTAAAATCAAAACATCAGAGACATCATCTGTAGATAATCAAGACTTCAATAGCATTTTTACAATCGCTCCAACACTGCTGGTGCAGGGACAACACATAGTACTCTCATCAGAGTTGAGTCAAGAAGTCAAAATACAGGTAGTAGATATTAATGGTAGATTATTAAATCCTCAGATCAATAAAGTAGATGGGGATATCAAGATAGCAACCAATAATATGGCACCTGGGGTATATGTTATTCAGGCATTATTGCAAGATCGTGCAGTATCAACTAAAGTAGTAATTACAGACTAGTGGAAGATTTAATACAATCGTGGAAAGAAAATAGGAAAGCCGATTATCAAGATAGTTTGGAATTTCTTAAAGTGCTGAAGGATGTCCAGAAAAAGGACCGTACGATGTCGGACTTAAATACCTTACACAACGAGGTATTTGAGGAGATCGATTGCATCAAATGTGCTAATTGCTGTAAGACGGCACCTCCGATACTAGAGCGATCAGATATAGGTCCTCTAGCCAAGCATATGGAGATCAGTAAGAAGCAATTTATAAAAAAATATGTACTGGAGGATCTCACTGGCGAGCTCACTATGAATGGTGTACCATGTCAATTTTTAGCAGACTCAGGTGAGTGTACCGTATATGATATTCGCCCTAAGGCTTGTCGCCAATTTCCTCATACAGATGAAACTGCATATAT
>CALDEO010000007.1 GCA_937942465.1 uncultured Saprospiraceae bacterium | reverse complement strand
AGATTGTATCTTGAGTAGAACCTAGCTGCTTGATTAGCAACACCAAATGGTACTGCCTCTGCAAGATTGGTAAGTGATTTAGCGCCGATAGCCCCCTGGTAAGTTTTACCTCTGATGGTGTTTTCGTAGATTGCTTCTAGTCTTTCGATAGGATCTTCTATATGTGTTGCTAGTTGTACTAGCATGGCTGACAATTGATTGCCGGAGTTCGCGGATTCTGATTTACTTCTTGTAGATATAGGTACCATCGCCACAAGTGGTTTTATTGGTAGTTTGTCTTTCTCCAGTAGATACCTTCTCAGTGCTCCGGCACATATAGCGAGTATGATATCATTGAGGGTTGTACCCATGATTTTACGCAGGTTCTTTACTCTATTTAGCGATAATATAGATGTGTTCCATTTTCTCTTTGCAGAGATGATCCCGTTGAGCGGAGTACTAGGCGCAGTGAATGGTCCTGTAGGTAAGTCTAGATGTTGAACTCGAGTCAGGAATCCTGCTTTTACGGTAGCTTCTAACGTGCTCTTTATAAGTTTTGGAAACTTCAATGGCTTCGTTGCGAAACTCAAACTACTCTTTGCTATTAGCGCAAGCTCATTAGGCAACGGATGTGGCTTGTATGGTGGCGGTTCTTTAATCTTTGATGGAGTAGGAGACATGTCAAACAATATAGGCAACAGACTAGCTCCTGCAACGCCGTCGATAGCAACATGGTGTATCTTAGAGATTATGGCTATACTGCCGGGCTTGACTTGTGACAACTTGTCTAGCCCCTCTACAAATGTAAATGACCACAGTGGTCTAGAGTGATCTAGTGGCTCACTGAATATCCTAGAAGCCATCGCTCTGAGCTCTTTCCAGCTTCCAGGTTTAGGCAGTGCTACGTGATCTATGTGCAAGTCAATATCAAAGTTTGGATCATCTACCCAGTAAGGATAGTCGATGCTGAATGGGATCGTCATCAGACGTTTACGCAATTTAGGTACTTGATGTATCCTAGATGCGATCGTTTTTTTGAATGTCTCAAACTCAAGAGAACCCTCTATAATGGCAACACTACCGACATGCATCGGACTAGTTTCTGTCTCCGCATATAGAAAGGTAGCATCCATTCCAGATACGGATTGAAGATTTTCGGTCTTGAGTTGATCTAGGATGGTCTTAAACATGAGTTCTATTTAAAGCGTGCTGATAACGGCTTTAAGATAGAAATCTTTAAACTTATAATGAAGGGTAGAATAACAAATCTTCAACTAAATTACTTGGCTCGAAGTGGCACCAGTTTTCTTCCTTGTATTGCAGTCTATCTGCTATTATTTGTAATACGGTGGGGTTGACTCCTAGACCCAAGTGACTGCCGCGTACTTCCACATTTTGGTGTATTGCATTCTCTTCTTGCTCCATACAGAGTTTCCAAGGTACGACGCCGTCTTGCTTAGAGTAGATTGCTGTCGTCGGCACAGGGGCAGGGTTAGGTAAGTCATCAAGGAGTTTTTGATTGACTACTTGAGTCTCTTTGTCTCTATTGATGAAGTCATACATCCATTTGGCATTGTTGGCGTTGATGACATCTTTAAATGGGGATCCAAGTGTGATTACTTGTCTTATTTTATTAGGTCTAGACTTCGCTAGTTGTCTGGCAAATACTCCACCTAGACTCCAACCGATAAGGCTTATTTTTTCTTGATTTTTATCAAATATGAGATCCACCTTATCCTGTAGTAGTTCTAGATATGCTTCGCTAGCATAGTTTCTACCAGCTCCCCATCCATAAACATTATAACCTAGGTTATGTATGAAACTCCTCAATGGTACCGTAGATGAATCAGTCGCCATAAACCCAGGAAGGATCAATACGGGATGTGAATCACCATTTTTAGGCAATCGGTTGATAAGCTTATACGGTACATACGTAGCGAGCTCAAATAGAGCACGATATGCTTCTGTAAAAGCCCAAAATAATGGGGGCCTTTTATAATCTAAGGAATCTTGTGTAAGTTCTGTCAAATTATTTTTCTATTGGGATAGACTTTTGATTTTAACAAATATAGTCGAAATCATGAATTTATTAGCAAATTAGCTCGCTTAGCATTATCAAGTGAATGTATAATCCAAGCTTTATTGCAAACGGCTTATCGTTAATAGCTCATAGTCCAAATCGAATAACTCAATATAAATAGAGTTACTCATTACTGTATTTGAATAAAAAAAGCCAAGGCATTTGAGAATTATGCCTTGGCCAGTAATCTATTCGTTGATATGTTCTTGATTTGTCAAGAAAGTTGCGTTATACAAAGCGGCATCGAAATGCTGAACTTGTATTAGTTCTTACTATATAACTTTTGAAATCTCTTAGTTCCAGTCATTAATTGACCTTTTACAGCTTCTAGTGTTGTGAACATAATGTCCTGTTGTGTAGCTGCTAGTTTCAATCCACCTTTGATTGCTTTAGCGCTTACTTTTTGCCATTGTTCGCCTCGTACGATTGCTGTATCTACAAGTTCTTCAGATGTCTGTAGTACAAAGTTGTTTACATCTTTAGTCATTGACTTGATGTTTTCTATGTTCTTAGTAACATCCATTTTTGATGTCTTAGCATTTTTAGTTGCCATGATTTATGATTTTGTTGTTATTATCGATGATTATTTCTTCGCTGCTATTGCTGCCTTTGCATCTGCAATCCAAGGTGCTGGATCAAAACTCTTGTATCTAGGATTGGCATTTGCTAATACTTCGTTAAGTTCTTTTGCATTTGCATTAGCAAGATCAGCTACGCTGTTGATACCTGCAGTCTTCAATGTTTCTTGCATTTTTGGTCCGATACCTTTGATATCGTTTAGCGTTACTTCAGCGATTACTTTTACTTTAGCAACAGCTTTCTTAGTAGTTTTCTTTACAGCTTTTACTGTTGTTTTAGTTTGCTTTTTCGCTTTAGTAGCAGTCTTTACTACATTCTTCTCAGCTTTAGCAGATGACGTTTTCACTGTTTTGGTGATGTCTTCTATTTTATCTTCAACTTTAGCTACTGTAGCTTTAGCATTTTTCTTTACTGTTGCAGTTAGGTCTTCTATTCTATCTTCAACTTTATTCGCTACTTCTTTAGCATTTTTAGTTACGTAGTCATAGTTTTCTTCTAAAGTCTTACCAGTCATTTTTACTGACTTGTTTACATATTTTTTGACTTTAGCTACTTGGTCAGTGATTCCTAGTAATTTCTGGAATCGCTCACTCCCTTTATCCATTTGTACGAATACTTCTTCGGCTGCATCAAACATGATATCTACTTGCTTCTCAACTAGAGGCTCAGTTTTTTTGATCGTTTTTGAAGTAAGCTTCTGTACTTTTTCAGCTGTAGCTATAGATCCTTCAATTAACTCTTCTGTAGTACTCAATAGTGTATTGTGAGCAGTCTTTGCATTCTTCATTACGAATGATCTTGCATTTTCAAGTTTCTTTAATGTTGGAGTCTTTGTTGCCATTGTTCTGGTATTTTTGTTATTTATAATACAAAGATGAGAACAGCGAGTTACAGATGAGTTACAAACAACTACATCTGCCATATTTATTAATAAAAAGTTTGATTTATTTTAAAAAGGTAGGTAAGTGTACTGCCTCTCTAGTATTATATATTGTTGATCAGAGCTTTTGTTGTAGGCAGCGGATCGAGACCATATTCATCTGATAGTATCTCTTTACAGGTTTTATATGTTTTTATTGCTTGTGGTCTATTGCCACTCGACAAGTATGCTTTGATCTGTAATGTATACGCCTCCTCCCATGCATGATCTATCTGCAATGCTGCTTGACATAGTCTTATACATTCGAATGCATTCGTCTCTAATTCTACTTTAGCTAACTCTATATAGGTGCCGAGTGCTAGTACCTGCAGTCGCTCCCGTTCGGCACTTGTCCAGTCCATGTATACGCGGCTTGGTAGATAGATACCTTTGTATAGTTGTATTGCATAGTTGTATGCTTTTCGGGCGATGTCATCCGATTTATGCAGATTGTCGTTGCCTAATATTATAGCCTCCTCAAAAGCGCTGCTATCTACCCAGACTTTGTCTGATTGCAATTGATAACTGAGCCCTGATCTGACAATATATTTAGTGTCTGTACGACTGGCTCTATTCGGTTCTAGTACCTTATTGATACCATGCAATGCCACTTTAAAATCTCTATCCCCTGATTTTTGATCTACATCCTCCCAGATACGATCTATGATCTGTTCTTTATGAAGTCCATGTCGGTGTCTACTTGTGATCATAAATTGTAATAACTGTATCGTCTTATCTCGTCCCCATTCTTTATTATCTATGGCTTTCTCGACAACATAGGTATCAAATCCACCTAAGGTATAGAACCTAAGCTGGGCACTAGATTCTAGTGCAATTAAGTCATCGATATTTGATGTTGTAGTTGCCAAAGATTATATTTTTGACTTTTTGGACATGGTGTCTACCTTTTTACTTAACTCCGATACTTGAGTAGTCAATGTAGTCATCATCTCCATCATGTTTTTATAATCACTTTTTGATGCAGGTTGCCATTCATTGAGTTCTAGTTTCTCGCTGATTCCTTCGCTTACTTGATGCAATCCTTCTTGTATTTGCCCTTGTATATGCTCGACTTGCGCTTTAGGGTCTTTGATTGTATCCATTACAAACTTGGGGTACTCTTTGGATACTCGCTTCCATATACCTAGACTCTTGTTGAGGATGCCTTTCTGCTCATCCTTACTTACATGCTCAGTTGACGATTTCGTCATATCGGCAAGTCTTGCTTGCATAAAGTTTAATGCCTCTGACACATCGGTAAATCGTTTTTCGTCATCGCTCTGTACGTGAGATATTTTTCCTTTCCACTGTACATCAGATTGTCCTTGAGTATCCTCAAATATCTGCTGAGTAAAACGTACTACGAATGATGCGGTTTGATCTTTTTTGTTTGACATGCGGTTATTACTTTTCTAAACTCAAGATAGGGTAGGATGCTGTTATTAATATAACTATTTCCATGTTTTTCTCTAATACGAATTTGAGGTACTTAATGTCTCATCTCATATCCTAGAGAAATAATTTAAGATTAAGGCAGAAAACATAGGCGTAACCGTAGTTACGACAAGGCTTTCTAACGCAAATATTAGATGATTTAGTTCCTATTAGTGGGATATGAAGTACCTCATTTCGTATTGTTGACTTTCGTCGAATATTAAAAAAAGCATATTGAAAATAAAAATGGTTGCATATTTTTCAATATACAACCATTGTATTTGGGGTAATGCAGGTTTTAAGCCGCAGAGTATCTTTTAGATTTGTGTTTGGCTAGCTGAGCCGCCATTTTAGTAAGCGCATTATCAAATGCATCATGGTGTTTATAACCTTTAGCTTCCGAAAATATTTCTTTTCCTTTCAAGTTCATCCGCAGCTTCACTTTCTTGGTGGGATGCTTCTGACCTCGTAGGTATATTTGCACTGATTGTAGAAATGTATAGTGGTCAAAGTACTTCTGTACTTTGTCAAATGCGTATGCTTCAAATCCGTTAGTTGCTTCACTAACGTTGAATCCTCTATCAATTTTAATATCCATATATTTTGTTTATAGGGTTGAAAGATCAATTTTATACTTATATAACTCCTTTAACTTAAGATTAATTTCATGTTTATTCAAATAATCGCAATAAAAAGTGTTAAAGTTTTTTGGTTTGAGGCAGCGTTACATATACTAATCGTTTAATATATGATATCTACCTTAATTTAATTTACAGCTTTTATTAATTGAAGTCAAGTCATTGATACTACTCCAGCACTTTTTTGTCTGGTTTTTTATATGAGTTATCACAATTGTCAGTTGTATTGCAATTAGTATATGCCGATTACAATACTATTGAGAAAGTGAAACAGCTATACCAATCATATTTGATTCAGGTGAATTGGCTATACGAGGGCTGTTTGAACTTTGTAGATAGACAGGTCATTCTGACTCAAAAAGCTATGGAGTTCTTATTTGATTCCAATCTTAAGAGTTGACTATTGGACTAAGGGGGAGAGGAGAGAGTTATTATTGAGGTACTACCAATCTATTGCACTACTACAATATCACGGTATGGAGTTCGCTAGCTATCGTATTGCGTTGCTCTTGTAGTTTTTGTAAAACTTTTACATTGATTAAGAAGTTTTCATCTTCATGGTCCATTGCTTTAATTTCTGCACTTAGGTTTTCCATGATCCGTTTTACCTTTTTAAGTTTAAATCGGAGTACTGCCTGATAGCTGTCTTTCTGTTGATTGAGCTCTGGTTTTTTTTGAGTTTGCAACTCCACTTCTTTAGATTCCCAGTTAGCATATACATACGGGCTAGACATGAGGCTTATAGCCTCGTTTCGTATTTTTTCATTTTCATGGTTGGTAAAGTAACTATCCCAGTTATCGGTATCCTTACTTGCTAGGTC
>CALDEO010000006.1 GCA_937942465.1 uncultured Saprospiraceae bacterium | reverse complement strand
CAATTTATCACCTCCAGCAGGGCAGCCTATCTTAAAAGCATATCTTGATTATAATAATGGGTATAGTGATGTAGCATATGAGATCACGGAGCCTGCGATCTACTATCAAGCGGCATATATACAGCTACTGTCTAACTATGTTAATAACAATATCGTCTCAGCCAATGAGCCATCTGTAAGTATCGATGTAGATATCAGGGTGTACCCCAATCCATTTGTAGATAGAATAGCATTGCAAGGTCTGGGAAATGGGTATGTAGTTTATATTTATAATGCTTTAGGAGAGCTGATAACGCAGCAGGTAGCTACAAGTGATCTGATTGTAATCACTAACCTGAATCAGACGGAAGGTATCTATTTTGTGAAAGTAGAAAACCAAGAAGGCATCGAGATATTCACTGAAAAAGTAGTGAAAGGTAAATAGCCTGAGTTATGATCATAACTAGTATGTTAGGTGTTATTTGGTGTAATAAGTTAGCGAGACGATTATCTAAAAAAAAATGGCCCTGCATCCTGAGATGAGAGCCACTATTCGAATCACTGAATAAACTTAGTCTTAGCTAATTTCTTGAAGATTAGTTGTTTTTATTATCGTTGTTCTTAGTCGCTTGTATGATGGGGTTGCCATATACTTTAAGTCGATCTCCATTGTCTCTAGGACTATATTGATACAATGTATCGCTCACTCTTAGTTTAGAGTTTCTATATCGTTCGAGATTGATTTTAGATACTTTGCTGAAGTACTTCTCGGCATCGATAGATGCATTATTATCTAGTGTTGCCGATAAGTGAATACCGCTACCAATGAGATTGCAGTTATTAGATTTGTTGAGATTCACGATAAGTGTATCTATGGTTATATCTGCTATTAGGTCTCCATATCCATTGTTGTTGAGCTTCATATACTCTTGCGAGAATCCGCTTATATTGACACGATTAGATTGTTCTATGTTGAGCTCTTGAAGGCGAGGCATCGTCAGATTTATAATCAGTGGAGTATTGGTGTTTTTTCTTCCAGATTTAAGAAATAAGTAGCCTGATTGCATTTCCTTTTCTACATTCGAGACATCGATCGCATTGCCGTCTATAGCGTACTCCCACTCAGTACCTTGTTTAATATTCAAATCAAAATCACCGTCTACTTGAATACTATGGTATCCTTTAAGTTGATTGCTAGGCTTTAGTGTAGCTTGTGATATCCACTTCTCTGCTACGAGTCCTTTATCTGTCATTACCCAAGTCTCTTGATGCCAGTCTCTGTATTTGGGTTGGTCTATTGTTGGGTCAAAATCTATAGACCTTAGTTTGTACTTGGTCTTCCGATCCATTTTCAATTTCATTCCTACAGGTATTGATATATCTATCCTCATCTGTTGGGCTCTCCACTTAGATCCTTTGTGTATAGTAATCTCAGGATCTATGGTCAATTGATCGTTTTCGTACTTGATGTAATGTGCTGCATACTGTGCATTCTTTACAGCATTATTTTCGTTTTTGCCTCTACTCTTGATGGTCTTTTTGATATGAATATTATTATCCTCTGAGGTAAGAATATTCATATGCATGTGGTCGAAGTGTATCGCATCTTCACCGAGATTGATATCACCAAAGGTCAAATGGTATAGGTCGTTTTTGTAAGCAGTACCTGCTTGTACTAGATCAATCGTATTGCTTGTGGGAGTATAGGTCTTGATATCTGTGAGCTCACCCCCTTGTTTAAAACAGTCGATCATAGCACCTACAGTCATTATGACAAGGATAAGGCTGGCTACCCAAGTAAGTAATAATGCTAGTTTAAAATTCTTGTTGACTCTGTATTTACGAAAGTACCTTGTAATACGCAACATGATAGCCATTATAGGAATAATGGAAAGGAGAAAAACTCCGATATAACCGCCATAAGCTAAGAAGTTGCTTTCAGGTCCGATGTATGCTATCAGTGGGGTACTAAAGAAGCCGGCGATAATCAGGGCCAGCCATATGATAGCTAGGATCACTAAACTAAGACCAAGACCAAGAGAAAAAATAGGCCTGATCACGCGTTGGACCAGACCTAGTATTTTTAATATGAGATCACCTATTATAGATATTCCTTTCGATATGCTTCCTGCTGCTGAGAAACCCGACTCACTAAGTTTTTTTTTTACTTCCAAACTCTTTACCGAGTTCTGTGATTCGATCCGTGAGGTCCATCAACTCTTCTTCTACTTTTTTAGCAATATTAGATACATTGACAGTCTCACCTTTCATCGCTAGCTTGTCTGCAGAAGACTTGGCACTAGGGATGATGATCCATAATAATGGATAGACAAAAAGAGGGAATCCAGTTGTGAAAAACAGTACAATGATTGCTAGTCTCACCCATAAAACTTGCTCTATACCGAAGTATGCTGCGAGTCCACTTGCGACACCACCTATAACCTTGCTGTCAGTATCTCTAAAGAATTTTCTACCGCTGCGGTACGATCTTTTTGATGAGCTTGAGCTCGAACTAGAACTCTGTGCCTCTGGTGCTTCTTCAAAATCTGATGTAGCGCCAAATTCTTCTGGAGTACCCATGATCGCAATGGCAGCATCAAGCTCCCGCATACTTACGATCGAGTTGCCTCTCAGCTGCTCTTGGAACAACTCAGCCATCCGAGTCTCTATGTCCTCTAAGATCTCGTCACAACCTTCTGAGTCAGCAAAATGCTTGCGGATGGTTGCTATGTATTTGTTGAGTTTGAGGTATGCATCCTCATCTATTGTGAAGGGAAACCCTCCTAAGTTTATATTGAAAATTTTGTTCATGCTGATTCGATTGTTTTAGTGGATTGATGGACTGCGTGGTTTAACTGTTCCCACGTAGATTTAAGTTCGCCTAGAAAACCAGTACCTTCTTCTGTAAGTTGATAGTACTTTCTTGGTGGTCCGGCGTTGGACTCTTTCCATGTATACTTTAGTAGTGCTGCATTCTTAAGTCTACTCAGGAGTGGATATAATGTGCCTTCTACCACGATCAACTGGGATTCCTTAAGCTTCTTTATGATGTCAGAAGGATAAGCTTCTTCCTGAGAGATAATAGAAAGAACACAGAGCTCCAATATTCCTTTTCGCATTTGTGCTTTTGTGTTTTCAAGTTTCATAATGTAAATATAGAACTTTATATAGTACTATGCAAT
>CALDEO010000005.1 GCA_937942465.1 uncultured Saprospiraceae bacterium | reverse complement strand
GAGCCATTCGACGAAAGTCTAATCCTCAATATGATATACAGAATAAATGGTGACAAAATAATGAGAGCGATAAGACTGACAAGCACATCTATAGTACGCTTAACGAGTTGCTCCCACTCTGGCATTATATTCTGATCGATCTCTATCAATACTGCACCATAGATGTGATTCATCTTGACCGTACCTACTATGATATCGTAGGTGTCGGGGATTACTTTTATAAGTAGGTCTTCTCTAAAATCATATAGCACATCCAATATTCCTTTGAGTTTGTCATGCTCTGAGGTTTCTACAGCGACGATCACTTCCTCGATATTCTCTGCTTCTATGATATCGCTTAATTGAGCGATCTTGCCTAGTGGGTTTAGATATTTTTTGAGATAGTTTTTACTAGATCCATTGGTATCAATAAATCCAACGAAATGATGTCCCATACTATATGGTCTCTCGATGATCTCTTCGTATAGCTCTACTCCATTTTTATCTCCTCCTATGATTAAGGTATTGTAGGCTACTTTACCTGCTTTCAACCTTTTATTGGCAACTGTCAAGATGATCATCCTGAAAAGTGCTGTGATAAAAAAGTGTAGTAATAGTAATCTTAAAAATGAGTCTAAATATCCTGTATAGTTGAGTGCTGTATCGTCTAGCAATATTGAGAAGAACAAAATAAAGACTCCCATAAAGGATATGACGGCTGTCCTCTTGATCGTAGCTATACGCGAATATCGATAAATATCTTTGTACTTACCGAAAATCGAAAACATCAACAGCCAGAACATGGGTATCAAAGTGATACCTACATAGAGTTTGCTGTCACTCATTATCTGCTCCATGCTGATACCTGGAAACTCAAGGCACTTGCGGTACATAAAAAACAAGAACCATGCAATAGCAGCAGCTAGGAAATCACCTAACCGATACAGCCATAATTCAAATTTTCTAGAGTCCTTCATTCAATATTTTAGAAATAGACATATTTTAAATTGTCTAAATATACTTTTTGAGATTCTACGGTTTCATCATCGTATACACCTCTAATATAAATTTTAAATTCATCAACACGAGCTTCTCTTAAAAGTAAGGTTAAGTCAATGTAGATTTTATTCCATTCCGCTCTAGCGGGAATGACAACATGATCGATATTACCCTCAGTAATACCGGACTTGGCAGTGATGCCCATTAATATATCAGTTTCACTTTTATAGTCCAGTTCGACATATGCTGTACCGAGTATATTATCCGTAAGGAACGAAAACTGCGTCGTGACTTCCATCTCAGGATGCTCCTCAGTAAATACCATCTTACCAGAGAATAGACCTGATGCACTTTCTTCATCAGATTTTACAATATTGGTCTCATCGTCACCATCTGTATCAACGTCAATGGTGATATTTTCTTCAAACCCTTCTACCAGTTCGAATGTAGCATCATCGGTATATTCAAATTCTAGATTACGTTCTACCGTCTCACCAGGTGTCATCGCAATTGTAAATATATCGGATGATATCATCGGATATACATATGGAGCAGTGTTCTCCCCATTGTTACGAATACCTGCGAATATCAAAAAATCAACATTCTCAGTCTCGCTCAATATAGGGACTGTAGTTGGAGGAGTGAATAGTCCAATAAGATCTCCGTTGGCATAAACCCATACATCTACAAAATTTTCTGTATCTGCTCCCTCCCCTGCTTTGGTAGTAAGGTTGACTTCATTGATCTTAAGGAAAGACGCTGTCTGATCAAAATCATCGGTAAGCCCACAAGAAAACATCGTACTGAGCCCAACAAATAATATTAAATATCTAAACATGGTGTTCATTCTCTTTAGCTTTATTATAAATCTGTGCAGCGAGTCTCAATGAGGATAAACCCTCATGGATACCGACTCTCACCTTTGTATTATGAACGATAGAATCGTGAAATTCGTTTAGTTCTGCTGCTATTGCATTATTAGGATTGATCTGTGGTGACTCTATGACGACATGTTGAGTACCTTTTAAGGTTTCTAATTCTATATTGGATTCAAAATTTTCAATACGTTGCGCCTCGGCGTCATCAAACAATCTAAAAACCTGCGTTTCCTTATTTAGAAAATCAATACTCACATAAGCATCCTTTTGGAAAATTCTCAACTTACGCATCTGCTTCATGCTGATCCTACTCGCAGTAAGATTGGCCACACATCCGTTGGTAAAAGTAATCCTTGCATTGCAAATATCAAAGAGCTCAGAAATAATACAGACCCCATTGGCCTGTACATCAGCCACATCGCTATTGACTAAATCTAATACCAGATCAATATCATGTATCATCAAATCCAAAATCACACTCGCGTCATTGCCTCTAGGGTTGAACTGAGCAAGTCTATGACCTTCTATAAACTTGGGTTGTAGCTTCTTTTCGAAGTTAAGATATGCAGGATTAAATCGCTCAACATGGCCTATCTGAAAGACGATATCTTGGTCTTTCAATACGCTACCTATATGCTCACCATGCTCTAGATTATTGACATATGGCTTCTCTACAAATACATGCTTGCCCGCGTCTAAAGCCTTCAATATCATCTCATAATGTGTAGCAGTCGTACTCACTATATCTACAGCATCGCATGCCGCAAGCAGGTCATCTATCGACTCAAATCGATGATAATCACTATATGCAGATTCTGGAATTGTAGACGACGGATCATAGAAACCTGCAAACTCAAACTTAGTTTTCTGTAAGCAGGCTGCATGGATTTTACCTAAATGTCCGAATCCTAGAAGACCAATTTTTTTCTTTATTGCCATTAACTATAATGCTTTAAAAGTAGCCCGACGAAGGTAATCAACATAAATAGCAAACAAGCTATAGTTATAGAGAATCTAACCTTGGTCACAAACTCCATAATCTGTGTCTCATGCTGAGGATAACGAGGAAGTACCTCTAGCTTCAATTTTTCTTTATTGAGCATGTGTGATGCGTCAAATTGCACTTTGTTTTTGACGAGGTAATTGTACAGCTTCATAACCTTAACCCTGAAGTAAAGATTTAAAAATAATAAAGAAAGCACAAAACCAATTAAGGCGTAATAAGCTAATTCGTACATAATGATTAAATTACACTGCGAAAATAAACATTTAGAATTGTCAATTATGAGAATAGCCCAACCAATAGTAAAGACTTTTTATTTTATTCTATTTTTGATGGCCACTATGCGTGGCGTGGCGCAGTCAGTAGACCTCAATTATTATCTACCTGATGTAAGCTACAATACCGAAATCACTACCCCAGAACAGTTTATCGGACATCAGATAGGTGACTGGCACATAACACATGATCAACTCTAC
>CALDEO010000004.1 GCA_937942465.1 uncultured Saprospiraceae bacterium | reverse complement strand
GGAGTATTTATTAACTGAATTTGTATTAATTCGTATTATTAAACCTTACAATCAGGTTATCTGCTAGAAGTCATTATATTTGCGGTCTAAAGTTGTAACAATATGTTTGACAGTCTTAATGAGAAATTAGAATCAGCCTTTAAGAATCTTAAAGGTGATGGTAAATTAACGGAACTTAATATAGCTCAATCGATCAAGGAAATTCGACGAGCACTAGTAGGAGCCGATGTTAACTATAAGATTGCTAAAGAATTTACTGATAAAGTAAAGGATGAAGCTCTAGGCGCCAAAAACGTATTGAATGCGGTGAAGCCTGGTGAGCTCATGGTGAAGATCGTGCAAGATGAGATGGTTGCACTTATGGGTGGTCAGTCTGTAGGTATCAATGTCAAGGGTAAGCCTGGTGTTGTACTTATTGCCGGTCTACAAGGATCAGGTAAGACTACTTTTACGGGTAAGCTTGCGTTGTATTTAAAAGAGAAAAAGTCAAAAAGAGTATTGGTATCTGCATGTGATGTATATCGTCCTGCAGCGATCGATCAGTTAACAGTTATTGCTGAGCAAGCAGGAGCTGGTATATTTAAAGATGTAGAAAGTAAAGACCCTGTTGACATAGCATTACGTGCAATCGAGTTTGCTAAAGCCAACAGTTATGATGTAGTCATCGTCGATACAGCAGGTCGTCTTGCTGTAGATGAAGAGATGATGGACGAGATAGGCCGTGTTAAAGCTGCTGTCTTACCTACAGAGACTTTGTTTGTTGTAGATGCAATGACAGGTCAAGATGCTGTGAATACTGCCAAAGCATTTAACGAGGTGATCGATTATGATGGAGTAGTATTGACTAAGCTTGATGGTGATACTCGTGGTGGTGCTGCATTGACAGTAAAATATACGGTAGGTAAGCCGATCAAATTTGTAAGTACAGGTGAGAAGTTAGAAACACTGGATGTATTCTATCCAGAAAGAATGGCTCAGCGTATACTTGGTATGGGTGATATCGTATCATTCGTAGAGAAGGCGCAGGATCAATTTGACGAAAAAGAAGCAAAGAGGATTGAGAAAAAGATCAAGAAGAATAAATTCGATTTTGATGATTTCTTAGGTCAACTCAATCAGATAAGAAAGATGGGAGATCTGAAGAGTCTTATGAATATGATTCCTGGTATGAATAAAATTACCAAGAATCTAGATATCGATGATTCAGCATTTAGTAAAGTAGAGTGTATTATTCAATCGATGACTCCGCATGAAAGAGGTAACCCTGAAGTTCTTAATATGTCAAGAAAAAGAAGGATCGCCAATGGTTGTGGACGTAGTATCCATGAGATAAATATGTTTATCAAGCAATTCGATCAAATGCGTAAAATGATGCATATGATGAGTAAGGGTAAAGGTATGGAGCAAATGATGCAAGGCATGCCTGGAATGGGTAAAAGAAGGTAGTAGCAGTAGATTATTTGCCATTTAAGTGCTATTTCAATAGAAAAGTGATCTTTGTTAGTTTGGTTTTGCTGAAAAATTGTTAATTTTTCAGAGTATAAACCAATCTAACATGCGAAAACAACTCCAACTACTCCTACTACTGGCAGGTTTCATTAGCTACAGTACAATTTCAAATGGTCAACTTGCCGACGGCTCGATTGCACCAGATTTTACACTAACAGATATTAATGGCAATACCCACAATCTATATTCCATCCTGGATGAAGGAAAGAACGTGGTTCTTGATTTTTCTGCTACATGGTGTGGTCCGTGTTGGTCGTATCATAATGGTGGGCAACTAGAGGCACTGTATGACGAGAGAGGTCCTGGTGGTGCCAATGATGTAGAGATATTTTATATCGAAGCAGATGGATCTACAAATTTAAATTGCTTATTTGGATCTTCAGGATGCAACAGCTCTACTTACGGAGACTGGACTAACGTTCCTTATCCGATATGTAGCCCTGTAGGCTCAGAGCTATCTGTAACTTCAGCTTATTCAATAGGGTATTATCCTACGATCTATCTGATCAATGCCATAGACAAGAGAGTCTGGGAGACTGGGCAGACAAGTTCATCTTCTTTTCAGAATATAATAGACAATTCTTTCCCAATGGCAACGACATTTGAGGCTGAGGATCAGTCTTGTGTTGACTTTGGTTCTATAGATTTGACAACTACCTCAGGATCTGGATTTATAGGATATCAATGGAGTGATGGGAGTACTAGCGAAGATCTTACCAATGCATCAGGTGGACAATACAGCGTTACTGTTACAGATGGCTCAGGATACTTTATCAATGTAGGACCCATATTTATAGATACTGAAGACTATAATCCCAATATGATCATAACTCCAAATGTTGATCAAGCAGTAAGTTGTGCAGAAGGGTGGGATGGTATCGTCTCGCTCAGTACTACTGGCGGATGGAGCAATGACTATACCTATGAATGGAGTGATGGCAATAATCAAGCGACTGTTTTAGGCCTTTCTAGTGGATTCTATGAGGTGACAGTAACAGATATTTTAGGGTGTACCAATACTGCGTTTTTTGAACTTGAAGAACCAACACCTATGACATTGAGCAATGATGTGGTAGGTACCTGTGAGGGTACTAATAACGGATCTTTAGGAGTTAATGTTAATGCAGGTGTATTTCCATATGCCTATACAATAGGAGCTAGTTTTGTTACTACTAATACTTTTGAAAACTTATCTCCAGGTACTTACGAATTGACAGTCTACGATGGCAATAGTTGCTCGGTAGAAGAGGTGGTAGTAATACCACAGCTACAAGCTCCTAACGCCGAATTTAGTGCAAGTGCTGATGAAATCAATTGTGATAATCCCTTTATCACCTTAGAAGCATTTGAGACTGGGAGTACGATCAATCATGAGTGGTTGTTAGACGGTGCCCTTGTAGGTACAGAATCAATACTAGAGGCAACGACTGCTGGAGATTATATGCATAGATCAACCAATACATCATCGACATGTGGTGCAGAGGCATTTATTTCTATAAGCTCTACAGGTGGTATACCAATAATCAGTACCAATAGTGGTCAGATCAATTGTACGACTCAAGCAATTGAGTTATGTGCAACTACAGATATCGATAACGATGTGTCATGGCTTATTGATGGGCAAGTTGTTAATAGTACTTGTGTAACCGTATCCAATGCCGGAGATTATACAGCTACTGCGCTAGCGCCTAATGGCTGCGAAAGCTCAACAACGAGTACCGTGGATATGGATGTGACATCAGCAATGATCAGCAACATTACAGCGGGTACGTTAGATTGTGATAGTGGATCAGCTACAATCAATGCGATGGTAGACGATAATGCTGACAATATTATATGGAAAGATGAAAACGGTAATGTTATAAATATAAACAATGAAACATCAGTGGAAGTATTCACTGCTGGGACTTATACTATCGAAGCTATCAACAATGGCAGTGGATGTAGCACTACATCTCAAGTAGTCGTAGTTGAGAATACATTGATCCCAATGATTAATGCTGTAGACTTCGAGGAGTTGACTTGTGATCAAGCGACTACGAGTCTTACTGTAGATGTTGACTTGCCTATGGGAGATTATACGCTGGTATGGACTGATGCTACTGGCGCTGTAGTAGGGACTACTAACACAATAGAAGTATCTGATGCAGGTGTCTATGCAGTTGCGGTACAGTCAACGATCAACTCATGTATCGGTAATGCTGAGGCCAATGTACTATTGAATACTGCAACAGTGGACTATATTGATACTGCATTGAGTCCGATCACTTGTACCAATCAAGTAGGGAGTATCGCATTGAATATAGCAAACGACGCAGCTGAATATTCTGTAAAGTGGCTTGATGTAGATAGTGAGGAAGTAGGGACGGATAGTACTTTAGATACAGATATACCGGGTACATATACAGCGATTGTAACATTACTTGCGACGGGATGTCAACAAGAGATTCAGCAAGAATTGATTGAAATTATAGATTTACCTTTAGCAGGAATACAACAAGAAGTAACCGCTGAAAGTCTTAATCTAGAAGCTGCCCAAAGTAATAATAGTACCTACTCATGGCTAGTAGATGGAGTGGAGGTAAGTACCGATATTACGCTAGATATAGACTTAGATGAGACACAGCTCTACGTTATTTGTCTCGTTGTCACGAATGATTGTGGTAGTGACGAGGAGTGTACAGAATACCAACACATAGCAGCTATGAATGCATTTGTAACTAAGGTAGATAACCTTTGTAATGATGCTATAGATGGTAGTATAAGTATTGATGTGCAAGGTGGATTGCCACAATTTACAATAGAAGTGACTGGACCGAATGGATTTAGTTCAGATCAATCAGAGTTAACAGACCTTGCAGATGGTGTATATTCTTACAACGTTATTGACGCAGTAGATACACAGATCACAGGTACGGTAGTTATCAACTCGCCTGATGCGATCGTTGCAACCAATCAGTCAGAAAATGCAAGCTCTTCTTCAGCCATGGACGGTAGTATCATCTTAGATGTAAGTGGAGGAGTAGAACCATATACGTACTTATGGTCCAACGGTAGTACGACCAAAGATCAAGAAGCATTGATTGCGGAAGTATACTCATGTATCATCACAGATGCCAATGGTTGTATGATTGAGACTGGTGATATTATGGTGCAGTTTACAAGTGGAGTGAGTACGGTATTTGACTTGGGTATAAGCATATACCCCAACCCTGTACAGGAAGTATTGAATATAAATATGAGTACTACTGAGAGCTTCCAAATGAGAATTACTGATATCTCAGGTAAGTTGATCAGAACAGATAATAAACTATCAACGGGACGACTAGATGTGTCTGAGTTAAAATCAGGAATCTATTTTATACAATTTAAGAATAGTGATAAAAGTGCAGTTCACCGAATGGTGAAATTGTAAGTCTACTTTTGATATAAATGTTATAACTAGTTAAAGCCAAATCTTATGCAATTAAGGTTTGGCTTTTTTGTGTCTGTTTTATAATAAAGTGTAATCAAAAAAGGAGTAGGCAATTTTAGTCCTTATAGAAAGATAAGGATAGAGTATTAATGAAACTAGATAAAGGCCGTCGAAATAATGAGATCCAAAACGTTTGTAGAAAAGGGTACATAGAATTGGCAATGATAATTTCAAAATATACTTAAGCTACCTAACCTGGAAACCAAGAAACCAGATTCGAAGAATCAGAAACCCTCAATTTTTATAATAAAATTGAAGAGCCCGTCTTCATAAAAAAAAAGGCCCGTCTGAAACGTTTTCAGACGAGCGGCTCCCAATTACGAATAAAAAATTCTTTATTAAATCGAATGCAGACGATATTTTATCTATTGTTGATAGCTAGTCTGAGCTTCGTTAATGTCATTATAGTTTGTTGTTATATCTGCATGAGTTGTGCCAATTTTATTGGATACTTAATTAGATCTCGATAAGTCTTTTCTCTTATAACCGATTAATGCACTGTTGCTTATAGCTTTTAAGTCACCTTCTTGATATTATAGCCGCTAATTATTAGGGCTAGAGTAATTAATAAAGTGAATTCAGTGTTCCAATCATTCGATTAGCCTTATACGAGTAAGACTCTATTAATTGTGTATTCGCTGTCTAGTGTCTGAAATTAAATTGAAACTCTATTTGAATTATTGTCGCTACACAGAGGATGGTGTATGCTTAACTTAGTTGTTAAGCATTTAATAGGGTAGCGTTATAGTGTAGTGTCGAGAGTTAGTCGTTGTCCATAAGTTCAGTGATGATGTAATGGCATACGGTACCCCAAAGCGATACTTCCATAAACTAACGATCCTTACTTTTGCAAAGAAATCTAAAGTAGTCGTTGTATGCAGTTTGCTTACTGCTCCTTTAATATTAATTCAATGATGTTTGATTCAATGTTTTTATTAGCGGGTACTAATAAAACATCCTTTTTAAGTGGAGTGATGATATCACTTTTTGTTCTGCTTTTAGGCAACCTTACAGTATGCGTTCTGTATGATTTTCTTCTTCTAGCTTCGACTTGATTTTTTTGACCTTTATCTTCAATCCAAGACAACATTGGGAAATCTTCTAATATTTCATCCTCAGTTATTACTAATACAGGAATACCATCTAGGTGAGATTGAGAGGCGTTCGTAGATCGAGTATAGTTTACGCTTGCTTTGTTATCGATGCTATTACTGTTCTGAGTATTCTGATTTCTAGTAGCAGCGATTACATTTTTAGATTGATTGCTACTAGAACTCTTAACGACGATCGAGTTACTGATTGAACTTTCACTATCAGTTTTGCCAGTACTTGTTGTAGCTTCTGAAACTACAAATGATGATACACTATTGACAATATCAAGAACTAGACTTGAAGACAACGACTCACCACCTGTAGACGAGTCTGACAATGGAGCTTCTGCATGGACTGCAACAGTATTGATGCGGTCCTTGTTATTGCTTGTGTTATGGGTGCTAGTGTATAACAATAGACCGACGCCGATCACACATATTGATAACAAAGATGACAAGATAACCCATGCGAAAATAGGCTTCTTACGATCTTTTTGCTGATCCATATCAGCGGA
Organism: uncultured Saprospiraceae bacterium; assembly: GCA_937942465.1. Taxonomy (GTDB): domain Bacteria; phylum Bacteroidota; class Bacteroidia; order Chitinophagales; family Saprospiraceae; genus JAHDGW01. The sequence goes on along the minus strand of CALDEO010000004.1, from coordinate 1,801 downwards.
TATTTTGCTCCAAAGATCTGTTGGGTATGCATGCTCCGCCGATGATAGACGTTGCTTTATGATCTTTTCATATTCTTTCAAACTGCAAGCTTTTGGGAATTCAACAATTTCGATTGCATCATTTTACGAGCTTTTACAAGCTGGCTACGTGATGTACTTTCACCGATTTTTAATAGTTCACCTATTTCCTTATGGCTATAACCCTCTATGACGTACAAGTTGAATACTCTTTTGTATCCTTCAGGCATACTGTCGATCACTTGAGTGATTTCATCTTCTGATAGAGAGTCTATGATTGTCGGCATTACGCTTGTTTCCATATATGGGTCAAGTCCAGGTATCTCGTTGGTATACGATTTTTTGGTTTTGTTTTTTAAAGCGATATTGATGAATATTTTTTTCATCCAACCTTCAAAATTTCCCTTACCGGAATATTGATATAAATTAGAAAAGATTTTTACAAATCCCTCCTGCAGTACATCTTCGGCTTCATGACTATCTCTACAGTATCTCAGTGCCAGTGCCATCATAGTAGGCGCATAAAGTTCAAATAGCTCCTTCTGTGCCGTCCGATCATCGGAGAGACAAGCCTCGATTAACTCGAGTACAGAGATGCTATATGGTTTTAATGGTGACAATTTATTATACTGTATAGATTACTTTAGTTTTAAAAACGCTGCCTAACTTATCAATTTATTCTTCTTCGCCGATGACCAATGCGTCATCTATCATTTCATTACCGTCTCCATCTAGATCTGTAAACCCAGCTGCTATAGCCGGAGTTTTAGTTTCAGGAGTACCTTGTGTAATATCCATTTTGCCTTCATTAAAAGCATCATGCTCACCATCAGCAAACTTTGAAGCTCTTGAAAAGAAGTCATCCGTACCTTTTAGTAGTGAGTCGCCAGTATTCAATGTTTCCTTGGCAAATCCACCTTCTATTTTTGATTCATCAATGGCTTCAGCTACTTTCTCTTTAGCAACCATATCATCTACCTTTTCGGAGACGTCTTCTTTTATTTCATTGGCACGATCTACGATTTTATCTTTAAGGACATTCGCTTTATCGCCGAGATCACCAGCTACATCGCCAGCTTTATCTAAGAGTTCATTTCCTTTTCCTATTACGTCGACACCTATACTCTCAGTGAATGCTGCGGCCTTCTTAACCATGTCGTTATTGGCTAGATCATCTTTGAGGTCACCTAGCTTGTCAGTGACTTGCTTGGTGAGGTCATTGTTTTTGAGAGACTCTATTGCATCAGTACTCATATCCTTGGATTGCTCCCAGAGATCATCTGCCTTATCCAATACAGAATCTCGTAGACCTGATGTCTTATTTGTTAACTGTTCGCTTGCACTGTTAAATGCGTCTTTAGTTTTGTTTCCTAGCTCATTACCAGCCTCATTGATGCTGTCAGTTGCCATATCTGCTGCTGACTTAGCTACAGATGTAGAGGCGAACAAAAGTTTCTTGATTTCACTAAAAATTCCCATGTACTTATATATGATTTATTATAATAGAAAGTTACGTTATTTATGTGATACACTTGTTTAATTTCTTGATTAAAGTGTCATTTTAACTCATTTGGTGACCTAAAATTCATTTCTTTTGTTCTCTCGAGTATATTAATACCGCTAATAAGATCAATATGAAATATAGAAAGTTAGGAAAGACGGATGTAGATGTAAGCGTAATATGCTTAGGTACAATGACTTTTGGTCGACAAAATTCAGAAAAAGAAGGACATCAACAATTGGATTATGCTCTAGATCATGGGGTCAATTTTATCGATACTGC
>CALDEO010000003.1 GCA_937942465.1 uncultured Saprospiraceae bacterium | reverse complement strand
GACTCAAAAGATCCTAAGTACGCTGATTTTTTCACCGATAAGATCATGAATACAAGTATCTACGAATTTTTTCCATTGATGAGTAAGTATGGCAAGTATGTACCGTATATGAGAGCAGACCAGATGTCTGACGCTGCTACTCAGTTCTCAGCGATAGCGATGAATCCTGGAGAGAATAACTACAAAAAATTCATGATAACAAGTGCTATGAACAACATGCGTAATAATCTCAAAGGACGTATTGGTGATACTACCGACACGACTACACAATCAAGTATTTCTAAGATTACAGAGCTTATCAATAGCATCAAAAGCACTGAGACCAATGAAGGTCTACTTTCTAGATATCAAGCATTTTAATTTGGTAATCAAACCATAATTACTAAATGTAAAAATCGGTGATAATGAGGTAGTTATCAATGTAACTTGAATATTAATTGCGAATAAGCGAACTTTGCATTAATATTCAAGTGATATTGAACCTTTAAGCGTTATTTTACTTTTATATGCTAGTGCAAATGCTTATTTCAAGCGTAGTTTTTTTTGAGGAAAATCTGATAGATGCAAGGAAATAGTAATTATGATCTGATGATTAAGAAACTTGATCAGTTCATCAGAAAATATTATATCAATAAAATCATAAGAGGGACCCTGTATGCAGTAGGTCTTATTATGGTGTTATTCCTGATATTCAGTGTCTTGGAACATAATTTCTATTTTAATCAAAGTGTACGAAAAATATTTTTTGGTAGTTTTTTAGTTACATTTTTTGGAGCAATCGGTTATTGGATAATACTGCCTACGCTTAACTTTTTTAGACTTGGTAAGACGATCAACCATGAGCAAGCTGCCAATATTATCGGCGAGCACTTTACAGATGTAAAAGATAAACTACTCAACATACTACAACTCAAACGACAGAGCGAAGGTCAAGGAGATCTATCTCTATTGACAGCGAGTATCGAACAAAAAACGGAGCAAATAACTCCGGTACCATTCAAGTCAGCGATAGATTTATCTAATAACAGACAGTATCTTAAATATGCACTTCCACCATTCTTAATATTCCTTGTTTTATTATTTGCAGCTCCGAGTATCATTAAAGATAGTACGACACGTATTATCAATAATGGTAAAGATTTTGAAAGAGAGGCACCGTTCCAGTTTGATATTGAAGAGACCGATCTTACCGTGGTACAATACGACGACTATGCACTTAAAGTGAAAGTTGATGGAGAGGTATTACCTCAGGAAGTATTCGTTAAGCAAGGAGACTTTAGCTATAGATTGGATAAGGTTGCACAAGATGAGTTTGTTTATACCTTTCGGAATGTCCAAAAAGATGTACCGTTTGAGATATATAGTGGTAGTGTGAACTCTAAGAGTTATCTGTTAGATGTACTTGAAAAGCCAAACTTGATTGATTTTCAGCTATCACTTAACTATCCTAACTACACGGGTAGAAGAGATGAAGTCATCAATAATATTGGAGATGTAGTAGTACCTCAGGGGACTAAGATCAATTGGTCATTTGAGACATCATTCACCGACAGGTTATCTTTACTTTTTAAACCTAACAAAACTGCTGTAGAGGCTAACAGGTCTGGAGAGAACGATTATTCATTCAGCAAGACTGCAGTCAAAGACCAGATCTATAAGTTGTATATAGCGAATGATCGGATTCCAAGTCCTGACTCGATCACGTACTCACTATCTGTGATACCTGATAAAGCTCCTGAGATCTCTGTCGAGCAATTTATCGATAGTCTCAATACCAAGGTGTATTACTTTATAGGTAATGCATCAGATGATTATGGCTTAACTAAGTTGACATTTAACTATCAAAGAACGAGTGAAAAAGGTAATCAATCAGAACTTGTAAAGATACCGATGGCTATTAACAAGTCACGAGAGGAGCAGTATAGTTATACATTTGATATCGAGGAGCTAGCACTAGAGCCTGGAGAGAATGTAAGTTACTACTTTGAGGTATTTGATAATGATGGCTATCATGGAGCTAAGTCTACAAAGACAAGCATGCAGTCATTCCGAAAACCAACGGTAGACGAATTTGAAGAAAAAGAACAAGCCAACGAAGAAGAGATCAAAGACAAACTCTTGAAAGCTAAAGAAAAAGCAAAGGAGATACAGGATAAGTTTAAGAAAATGAGAGAGAAGCTTCTCCAAGAAAAAGAATTGGACTGGGAGCAAAAGAAGGATCTTGAAAAACTGCTAGAAGAACAAAAAGAATTGCAAAAGCAGCTGGAAGAAGCTAAGAAGAAGTTTGAAGAAAATAAGGAAAATAAGAAAGAGTTCAAGAAAGAGAACGAAGAACTCATGAAGAAAGAGGAGAAGCTGCAGGAGATGTTTGAGGAGGTAATGGATGAAGAAACTAAAGATCTAATGGAAAAGATCGAAGAACTCATGCAGGAGCTCAACAAAGAGAATGCCCTTGAGAAAATGGAGGAGATGGAGATGAGTGACGAAAATCTAGAAAAAGAACTAGATCGTCTACTTGAACTCTACAAGCAACTCGAAATGGAAAAAGAGATCACTGAACAGATCGAGAAATTAGAAGAATTAGCTGAAAAGCAAGAAAAACTCAGTGAAGAAACAAAGAACGAGGAAAAGCCAAATGAGGAGCTCAAAAAAGAGCAAGAAGAACTCAATAAGGAATTTGATAAGCTACAAGAAAAGCAAGAAGAACTAGAGAAAAAGAACGAAGAGTTGTCACCACCTAAAGATATGGGTGAAGATGCAGAAGAGAAGATGGAAGAGATCAGTGAGGAGATGGAAGAGAGTCAAGAGTCACTAGAAGAGCAGGATAGTGAAAAAGCATCTAAGTCTCAGAAAAGTGCTGCCGAGAAAATGAAAAGCATGGCAGGAAGTTTGCAAGAATCTATGGAAGGAGGTGATATGGAGCAAGTTGAAGAAGACATGAAAGCACTACGTCAGTTGCTCGAAAACTTAATCAGCTTATCATTTGACCAAGAGGTACTTGTAGATGAGGTAGGAGATATCGCGTCTAGTCGTAATCGATCGAAAATCACATCTCCAAGATATGCGGAGTTGGTCCAAGAGCAATTCAGATTGAAGGATGACTTCAAACTGATCGCAGATAGTCTTCATGCCCTCTCGCTACGTCAAGACAAGATCGAGACTTTTGTAACGGAGAAAGTAACAGAGGTCAATAGTAATATGAAGGAAAGCCTGAAATTGCTAGAAGATAGAGTTGTGGGCAATGCCAATAAGAGTCAGAGAGTGATCATGAAAAATGTGAATGATCTGGCACTGATGATGGATGAAGCGATGCAACAGATGCAACAGCAGATGTCAGGTATGATGCCGGGCAATCAACAATGTAACAAGCCTGGAGGAGAGAAAAGTGGAAAGTCTGGAAATAAACCAATGGATAAAATATCTAAAGGTCAAGAAGGACTAAAGAAAGACCTCCAAAAGATGAGTGATGGTATGAAAAGCGGCGAAGGAGGCATGGCCAAAGAATTTGCCCAAGCAGCGGCTCGTCAAGCAGCACTACGTAAAGCGTTAGAAGATATACGCAAGAGTAAGCAAGAACAAGGTAAAGGTGGTAATGAGCTCCAAGAGATCATAGACCAAATGGATAATGTAGAAACAGAGCTAGTCAATAAACGATTTGATGCAGAGTTGATGAAACGTCAACAAGACATACTGACTAAGCTGCTGAAAGCTGAAAATGCAGACCGACAGCAAGAATATGACAATAAACGAAAGGCAGAAGTTGGCAAAGACGCCAAAAGAGAATTGCCTGACTCACTACAGGAATACTTGAAGAAGAGAGAAGCAGAATTAGATCTATATAAAACGATTTCTCCGGAACTAAGACCGTACTACAGATCGTTAGTAGATAAGTACTACAACTCTCTGAAGAAACAGTAATGTGAAATGGAATTTTAAATCTTATTCCATTAAAAAAAGAAAGATACGAGACTCTAAATTATTTATTGATTAAATGAGTGAAATGAATTCTAACGTGTTAAAACTACCTTCAGTAGCTAGATCAATCGGTAAGGTTGAACCTTACATAGAAGAGATCGCAACGAAGTACAATATAGAACCAGATAAATATCCCAACATGCTCATAAGCCTCACCGAGGCTGTCAATAATGCGATCATTCATGGTAATAATGAAGATGCATCTAAGTACGTAGATATTAAATTTAAGGAAACGAGTACTGGTCTATGTTTTGAGATATCAGATGAAGGTGAAGGTTTTAATCCCAATTCAATTCCAGATCCTACTGCCCCAGAAAATATAGAATGTTGTGGAGGTAGAGGTGTATTCTTAATGAAAGAATTGTCTGATAAAATAGATTTTGGTGATAATGGTCGTAGAGTATATATTCATTTTGATTTCTAGATTGACTTAATGGATATCGACCAGCAAGAACCAGAAATATACTTTCATAATGAGAGTATAGAATTTAGCATACCCGATGAACAATCTTACATCAATTGGGTACTAGCCATAGCTCAGTCAGAAGGTAAAGAACTAGGGGCAATCAATTATATTTTCTGCTCTGATGATTTTTTATTAGAAGTCAATAAAGAGCATCTCAATCATGATTTTTATACGGATATCATCACATTTCCGCTACAAGACGATCCCATAGTCAGTGATATATTTATAAGTATTGATCGAGTCAGAGACAATGCTCAGACGCTTGATGTTGCATTTGATAAAGAGCTACAGCGAGTCATGGCACATGGTATATTACACTTGTGTGGCTATGGTGATAAGACCGACGAAGAGGCAACAATCATGAGACAGAAAGAAGATGGATGCTTGGGTATGTATGGGTGATAATGGTATACAATTACCAACAACGAGTTACACTTTATTGCAATAACTTATGACAGTAGGTAGTAGGTGTAGGCTATATTAAAATCTAATTTTATAGCTAGACATACTAATAAGATGTAGGACTTTGATAAATTTGAGTCAAGCAATATTAGTTTTAAAAAAAACGTACTCATGCAATTTACTACTTTCAATGTACCAAAATCTTTAATTATCCTTTTGATAGCTGTGTTTGGCTACTGCTCTCCTGCTATGTCACAAGGCTTAACAGATAAGTATGCTACTTTCGATATCGGTTTATCAAGCTCAAGTCTATCTATGAATGCTAGCAACTATAGTTTAGGGTTTACAGAGAATAGTATTAGAGAGATAGATTATGCATTTGGTGAAGACATAGAGTCTACTGCATCTTTTCTAGCATTATATTTAGGTGTTAAGTTTGGTAAATACAAAGGGTTGAGTCATTCGTTATATTTTGAGGCAGGATTTGGAGACCATGCCAAAGGAAAATTTGGCTACAGCCTAGGTTACAACTATCCGATCGCTATTGGTCGATTTGATCTGCTTATAAGACCGAGTTTAGGTATTACTACAGGTAGTTCTAGTTATACTCTTGGTGAGTTTGTGGTAGACACTGTTGGAGTCATTATCGATGACACAGATATCATCGATACGGATGTAAATGTATATGTAGAGCAGAGCAATTTATTCTTAGTACCAAAGTTGGAAGTTACGTTTTTGATAGAGCAGAAAGTTGGGATTTACGCTAATGTATCGTTTGATTACGGACTCAACAATAAGGAGCAAATACTGAAATTTAGACCAGGTAGCAATAGCGAGGCCGAGACATTAGAGTACTCTCTTACCGACCCATCGTATGTGGATTTACAGTTTGATGATCAGATCATTGATGGCAACTTATTTGGTGCTTCAACAATGGTATTTAGTATTGGTATTAGTTCTTACTTCAACAGAGATTAATACACTGTAGTATCGATCACTTATGACTATTATGGTCTTATTCTCCGGCAAACCTTAATACTCCTATTTTACCGTCTTTGGTTACAATCATATGTTTGTCGTATGATGATACCTCAGAGATCTCGTCTAACTCAAAAGGAAAGAGGATATCGCCTTCTCTATTGATCATACCCCACTTACCATCTTTCTTGACAGGTATAATGGTGATATTTGGCTTCAAGCTTATATTTTTTTTGAGCTCATCATAGTAGATCGCATTATCCATGTTGTTGAAATCTTGTCTTAAGCAATACTTAGTTGAGCTATCTGATTTGCAACGAAAAAATATTCCATCATTAGCTGGTGTGATCGATGGGATATCATAAAATTTAGACGGTACATCATCATGGATACTTATGGCTTTATGCCTTTTTCGTTCTTTGTCTACCAAGAGTATACCTTGTCCTTTAACCGAGTAAAATATATGCAGACTGTCTGGCAATAACTGCTTACCGTCCATGCGATATACACCGAATGGGTGTTTTTTCTTTCTAGTCAGACTACGGTTTTTTTCTGCTTCTTTATATACGGAGTATACCACACCATTATTCTCGAATATCGCTTTATTCTCGATCGGTATGATCATTTTGTCTTCGAGCATATTGTAGATACCTCTCAGACTATCTATAGCAACTAAATATTGGCTGTCACTCCTATTATTCCTTCGTATTCTGAAGTCATACTCTTTCCATTCTTTGGTTGCGTAGGTATACTTCTTACACTTTTGACCATAGTTAAATATCACATACTTCTCGTCCTTACTGTTGAACATAGCGTCGGGACCTATGGTATTGATTTTCTTTAAGGATCCGTCTAGTAAAAATGATTTGTCTGATTCCTCTATAGTGATAATTTTATGCTCTGGATTATAAGACTTAAATTTTTGATTAATTCTCAGTACAGGGCTAAAGTCATGATTGTATAAAGCGAGATCTTTTTTGTATTCCCTAATTGCTAGATAGGGTCCATAATCCTTTCTGCGATAGAGCTCCCCTTTATATCCTTTAAGGACTTGACCTTGATTATTATAAAAGAACAAGCTGTCTTTGCCAGAATACGCAATCAAGTTATCTGTGATGAAGTGTAGCCTTCTTAGCTCCCAATGCATATGCAGTATAGTATCTCCTGCATTATTGAGTAGGTATTTTAACTTACCTCTCCGTTCAGCATCTTGTACCACTTGAAAGTTGGGTTGCTCTGCTTGGACTTGCTCGTTGATTTTCTCTATTGCAGCGGCATTTTTCTTTTTATCGAGTCTTTTTCTATGACTTTTTACTTGACTTTCTGATACTTCATAGCCATCAGCATCGATGTATGATAAGGTACGATTGTCATTTTGTAGACCGAAATATTCTCCATCAATCCAGTGCTCTGCCCTTGTATATTGTGCTGGGGCGATATACTCATCATTCATGTTTTTAACACCGTATTTACCATCTTTCACGACGACAATACCATTGAGCACAGTTTGCCTTTTGGTATACATGATTTTATCCACTTCCGTGAATGTAGGCTCAATGATCCATTCGAATGTCTGGGTACTTGCGGTAGATAGGTATAAAAAGAGTACAGTCCCGATTACTAACTTTAGAATGTTATTATTCATAATTGAAAGTGCTTTTTTTTTATTTGGTCGAATGAATGTATATTGAGTAAAATTATAAATTATTATTGAATATTTTTTTCAATCATTAATAAGCAACGTTATGCTGAAGAATCGGGTTTTATCATCAATAGCAACTGTTTTACTAGTCGGTGCTACACTAGTAATGTATTCTTGTAAAAGCTCAAGAAGCACTGGAGAGACGACACATTACAAAGCAGCATCTGCTGGTCAAGTATATGTAAAGTCTAGCGGATTTGGCAAGACCAAAGGTAGCTCTGTCAATAGCGCTATCAAGAATGCTTTCGAAAATCTTATGCTCAGAGGTATCCCAGACTCCAATCAAAGTCTACCGATGCTCGGCAATAATGCACAAGATGTATATCAAAAAAAGAAGTCTTACTTTACTAATTTTTATAAGAAAGACGTAGAGCGATTTATACTGAGCAGAGATGTAAGTAGGTATCGTTTTCTTAATGTCAACGAGCCATCTACTGACGTTACACTACTGATCAATACTGAGGCACTTAGAAGACATTTAGAATCTGACGGAGTGATTCGTTCGTTTGGTTTATAATTATTTTATCCACTTTTTTTAAAAAGACGATTGTATGAATATTCGTAATCTATTCTTGATTATCGGTATGCTTTGGTGTTGTAATATCAATGCACAAGAAACCCCAAAACAAGAGGTAAAGAAGATACAACCTAAGGTGATGGTGATACCTTACACCAAAGGAGATGTAAGTATAGCACAAGAGTTTGACAAAAATAATCTTGTCAGAATAGCGATATCAAATATCAAAGAAGCATTTGATAGAAGAAACTTCCCTACCGTCGATGCACAAGCTAAACTTAAGCTCATGCAGAATGACAAGGTAATGGAAATAGAAAACCAAACATCTATCAAGCAGGAGCTCATAGAGCTCAGTGGGGCAGACATCTATGTTGAGGTAGAGGCGAGTATCAATAGAGGATCATCAGGTAATAGCTTGACGCTAATATTGTCAGCATTCGATGCATTTACGGGAGTATCACTGGCCAACGCATCTGGAGT
>CALDEO010000002.1 GCA_937942465.1 uncultured Saprospiraceae bacterium | reverse complement strand
AATCAAATAGACTTATACAATAAGAATGTGGCCAGTCACAACAAGAAAAAAGCCAAAGTAAATTGGATCATAATAGGTATCGGTGTAGCAGCATTGTTTTTTGCCTTACTGATGTTTGCAACATTAGCTATACCTGCTGAGTATCTCGACGGTGGTATGTCTTCTCGCGAATCAGCGAGTGCTGGTGTCAATGGAGTGAAATTTCTGATCGTAGCACTAGTATTGATAGTTATAGGCGGTTCTAGACTTAGCAATAAGCTAAAAGAACATACTGATCTAGATTAATACAATCCTATGGGACTAGCCTCCTAGTATGCTGCAACGCTTGCCACCCTTCATAGGTCGATGGTAGCTTGAAGTCCATGGACTTTCTCTTAGATGCTACTAGGTCATCGATATATTGCCAGTGCTTATAGATGCTCATGGTATTGCGACGAAAGCTCATATTGGGGTCATATATATGCAGTGGCTCAGCCTTCATACCGTTGAGTTCTATGATCTTATACTCTCCTTGTCTAAGCGCATCTATGGAGTCTGCCTTGCAGTCTATTCTAAAAAAATCAATCTCCTTGGTTGCGTTATGAAATCGATCCATCTCACTCGATAATTGTGTATCTATCTCATGCTGTAGCGAATAAAATTTAGATCCACGAGAGTAATTGCCAATACGATGCAATATCAATTGCTCTCCTTCTTTAAGTATAGAATCTAGACGAGACGCATAATCCGAAAATAGCTGATTTTTATTAATAAATGGACTCTTGTATTTAGTAATCAATTGTCTCAAATCAGTGACACCATCACCCATCACAAACGGATATTTTTTCTCTATAAACGAGCTTACAACTCCTCTATCTGTATGTGGGCTCCGATGATACAGTATAGAAAACTCCCGACTATAATCGATATACTCTTGAGCAATCCAAGTCTGAGTATAGTCTAGAGTTTCTTTTATTTGCGCAAGCATATCCTGATTTCGAATAAGATGTACCTGATACCCCTTAAATCCAATATCGGGCTTTAAAATAAACGGAAAACCCAATGAACTGCCCAACTGTGTTGCGTCTATATCCTCGATGCTATTGATAGGAATAGTCACCGGTAAGTATCGTTGATCTATCAATTGATAGACTTGCGTCTTTTCATCATCAAGCATACCACCGAAGTGGATCAACGGGTTGCAAATACTAAAATAACTAAACGAGCGATACTTCAATGATTGCCATAAATAGTGCATCATAGACTGCCAGTAATAATGTCTACTGACCCAATATCCCTTATCTGTTATTTTAGATAGCAATCAATTTTATTTAAGTTATTTCTTCTTCCATATATGACTCTATCGGCGGACAGGTACATACTAGATTCCTATCACCGAATGCATTGTCTACTCTACCTACTGATGGCCAGAACTTATGTCCATCACGCAAGTATGCGATCGGATAAGCGGCCTCTTGCCTTGTATACTCCTGTGTCCACTCATCAGCACATATCTCATGTAATGTGTGAGGTGCATTGGTAAGTACATTATTTTCAATATTGACTTCACCTAGAGCAACCATATCGATCTCTTTCTTGATAGATAGCATCGCATCGCAGAATCTGTCCAACTCATCCAAGTCCTCCGACTCTGTGGGTTCGATCATAATCGTACCCGGTACTGGGAATGACATCGTAGGTGCATGAAATCCATAATCGATCAATCTCTTGGCCATATCCTCAGCTCCGATACCGATCGACTTATACATCCTTAGATCTATAATCATCTCATGTGCCGCTCTACCCATCTCACCTGTATATAACACGGTGTACTCGTCCTTGAGTCTCGCCATGATATAGTTGGCATTGAGTATTGCATATTTCGACGCATCGGTCACTCCTTTGGCGCCTAGCATCTTAATGTATGCATAAGATATCAATAATATACTTGCACTACCCCATGGTGCTGAAGAAACTGCTCTCTGAGCATCGTTTTTATGTGAATGACCCGGCAAAAATGGCTTCAACTTGTCATTACAACAGATCGGTCCCATACCTGGGCCTCCACCGCCATGCGGTATCGCAAATGTCTTATGTAGATTGAGATGACATACATCAGCACCGATAATACCCGGGCTCGTAAGTCCTACTTGGGCATTCATATTGGCACCATCCATGTAGACCATACCACCATTATCGTGTATAAGCTTACATATCTCCTTGATGGCCGTCTCAAATACTCCATGAGTCGACGGATACGTAACCATCAGCGCAGCAAGATTATCACTATGCGCTGCTACTTTTTCTTTTAGATCAGCGACATCGATATTACCTCGCTCATCGCAGGCTACGATGACTACTTTCATACCCATCATGACTGCACTCGCTGGATTGGTACCATGAGCTGATGATGGTATGATCGCTATATTCCTATGGAAATCTCCTCTACTCTCGTGGTATGCTCTGATTGTCAATAAACCAGAAAACTCTCCCTGAGCTCCACTATTGGGTTGTAGGCTACAAGCAGTAAATCCTGTGATCTCACTCAAGTCTTTCTCCAGCTCAGTGAACATCTCAAGGTATCCATCACACTGATCTAACGGTGTGAATGGGTGTAACGAACCAAACTCTGGCCAGCTCACAGGCATCAATTCTGTCGCAGCATTAAGCTTCATCGTACAACTACCTAGCGGTATCATTGCATGTACGAGCGATAAATCTTTATTTTCTAATCCTTTGATGTAACGCATCATCTTAGTCTCAGTACGGTGCATACTGAATACTGGATGCTCCATAAATCCACTTGTACGTTGTAGTTGTGCAGGGATGTGTATATCTCCATCGTTATCTAGATCCTCTGCAGTTGCAGATAATGTATCTTGTAATAACTTGATGAGCTCTTCTATATCGTCACTTGACTTGGTCTCATCTATGCTTATAGTGATACCACTTTCGTGGGAATACAAATTGATCTGTCCAGCGATAGCGGCAGCTACTACTTTGCTAGATGCATCGCTCTCGAGTATGATCGTGATTGTATCAAAGAAGTCATCTGACTCCAACTCCATACCCAATGACTTAACGCCATTAGCAAGTTGGATCGTTTTATTATGGATATCTGTAGCGATCTCTACGAGTCCTTCTCTACCGTGATATACCGCGTACATACCAGCCATAATAGCCAATAATGCTTGTGCCGTACAGATATTGGATGTTGCTTTTTCTCTTTTGATATGTTGCTCCCGTGTCTGTAGTGCCATACGTAAGGCTCTATTGCCATGACGATCTACAGATACTCCGATGACTCGACCAGGGAGTTGTCTTTTAAATTCTTCTTTGGTAGCGAAGTATGCTGCATGTGGCCCACCAAATCCCATCGGCACACCGAATCGTTGTGTATTACCCAATACTACATCTGCTCCCCACTCACCTGGAGGCTTGAGCATTGTGAGGCTCATCAAGTCTGCAGCAACAGATACGAAGATGCCCTGATCGGCACAAGTCTGCGTGAATAGGCTATAATCTTCTACTGTACCTTGACTATTGGGGTATTGTAGTAGTACTCCGATAAAATCATCGTCTAACTCTGTTGTAAGCCAGCTACCTCTTACGATCTCTATATCCAATGGGTATGCTCTCGTAGTTACAACAGCAACCGTCTGATCAAATACATCATCATCGATGAAAAACTTCATCGCAGGATTTTTCTTTCTTTTCTTGTTTCTCAAACTGAAAAACATACTCATTGCCTCAGCTGCAGCGGTACCTTCATCGAGTAGTGATGCATTGGCTAGCTCCATACCAGTCAAGTCACTGACCATCGTCTGAAAGTTGAGCAATGCCTCAAGTCTACCCTGTGCAATCTCTGCTTGGTAGGGAGTATATTGTGTATACCAACCCGGGTTTTCAAAAATATTACGCAAGATCACAGATGGAGTGATCGTACCGTAGTATCCCTGTCCTAGGTAGTTTTTAAACATTTTATTCTTTGCAGCAATCTTTTTGAGATCGTTGAGATATTGATATTCAGATACTGCTTTAGTGAGATCAAGATCTCCTTGTAAGCGGATACCATCTGGTACAGTCTCATCTATCAATTGCTCAAGAGAGTCTACACCGATCGTCACTAACATAGAGGCTAACTCATCATTATTAATACCAAGGTGTCTGCTTGCAAAAGAGGAACTAGAAAATGTCGTCATTCGAATTTTTTATAGTGGTCTAGAGTGAAATTCGAAGCAAAAATATCTATAATAAATTTATGAAATAGAAAGAGATATCAACAATTTATACACCACGACAATAAGTCTTTATATTGCACTTAAAATGAACAAACTAAACGGTATACTTTCCACTTTAC
>CALDEO010000001.1 GCA_937942465.1 uncultured Saprospiraceae bacterium | reverse complement strand
CGATAACTTTATAAGTTTTGCATTAGATGCTAATGATGAAGGAAAGAAATTGGCTGATTCTTATGGGGTTTATAGTTTCCCAACGATACTGTACATGACACCTAAGGGAAAGGTCAAGTATAGCGCAAGAGGCCATCGGGAGGAGAGTCCATTTTTGAAATCGGCAAATTGGTTAGTCTTTCTGCTCGGAAGATTAGAAAAACGATGGGTAATAAATACAAAGAAAACCCTACGGACATTGAGCACTTGTACGACTATATCGAATACCTCTATGTAACAGAGAAATACTTAAAAGCTGAAAAGATGTTGAAGGTGTATTTTGATCAAAGAGATAGTATAGATACCGCTTCTTGGATGGCTCTTGTTCTCGACTATGGCTCTGATCCGCTCTCTTGTGCCAATGAGGTGCTGATTGAAGAGAAAGATGCATTTATCAAAGAATATGGGGCAGGATATATCAATGGTATTATCTGGAATAGTCTTATTACAAGAGTGGATCAAAAATATAGTGGATCTCGAGTATCGATTTTCGAGCGAAAGCTTATTAAGGAAGTTGTAGATGCCGGATACGATCCAGAAGATGATGCGTTTATATTGTTTTGTTCAGAATATTTTCTTTTGAGCAATGCCTTGAGAACAACAGGGATGCCTTCAGCAGATATGGCGGTATATACCCAATATGCTCTTAAAGCGCTAGATGTGAATGATCATATTTTTGATCGGGATCATTTGACCGATTTAAGCATTCACATATTATCATTCCATCAAAAGGAAGAAGGCTTAACTAAGTTATCTGAGGTCTTGGAAAGGAACTTTGCAATAGACCCTTATTACCATTATCTCGACCTACAATCGGTGGCTTTATACCAGCTTGATAAAGAAGATGAGGCTATTCAAAAAATTGTAGAAGCGAGGGAGTTGGCTTTAAGTCAAGGAGATGTCCAATTCAAACCAAGTATAAATACTTTTAAGAAACTGGGAATCGTAAAGTAGAGGGGGTTTAGTTAGTCGTTTAAAACTTAGTAAAGAATCTATTGATCAGTTGATCTTGACTTTTATAATGGATGATGTACCAACCCGGTATTAAATCGCTACAATCAATATCAATCCTGTCGTTGTCTTGGGTGATCTGTTGTTGCTTGATCAATACTCCATGTATATCGTAGATTGAGATCTTACTGCCTGATTGAAAGCCCGTCGATAGTTCTATCGTTAGCTTATCTTGTGCAGGGTTAGGGTAGAGCATTGATATGCTCTGATTGATGTTGTTAGAGGGAGAGGTGTTGTCTACAACTAAGGTAATAACTCGACTTTCTAGAGTCAAGTCGGGAGCTATCGTATTCGTTATTTCTACTCTATATTCACCAGAGTCTGACATTTGTAGATCTTGAAATTGTAGGGTGTTATCGCCGACTAGTTCCGTATATAGGATTGTGTCATTCTTTGACCAGGTATAGATGCTGTTATCCATCGTCTCATCGATAACCAAGTCGATCGTCAGCGTATCACCGATAGACTTGTACAAGGTGGTGTCTTTGTATATTGGCATTTGATCATCGTAGTAATATCCAAAGATCTGAAGTTGCGGGAACATACTTACGCAAGTAGAGTCATTGGCAGCACAGGTAGGTACGATATCTTCAAATGTCAAATTGTTTTTTCTAATGTCACAATAGACCATTGTTGGACAGGATACAGCGAAGTCAGGTACTGCGCCGGACAGATGATTATCTTTACACGTAAAGTTCTCCAATGCTACATTTGCAAAGCTAGGAATGCTACCAGATAGCAGGTTATTATCTACCCAGAGAGTTCTCAAATCTGGACAATTCTTAAAGTGAGGAATTGTATCCGTAATTTGATTGTACTGTATATTTAATTTGTAAAGTAGTGGATTGTTCAAAAATTGTGGGATGGTGCCAGAAACTTGATTCGATTGAATGTCTAGGATTCGAAGCGTTGGATTATTATCAAATTGTGGTATTTCACCAGTTATATTGTTATTTCTAATCCCTAGCAAATAGAGCTCAGAGTGATTGTCAAAGTCTGGTATCGAACCTCTCAAGTCATTCTCTGATAGATTAATACTCGTAAGAGCAAGGCAATGATCAAAAGATGGTATCTCGCCCGTTAGTTGATTTTGACTTAAAGTGATGCCGTGCAAATCGGGGAGATGGTCAAAGTTGGGGATGGCACCCGTCAAATCTGATGTTCTAAGAGACAATATTCTCAATACAGGTAGATGTTCAAAGTTAGGGACTGCACCATGTACACGGGTCCCCAATATTGAGAAAACCTCAAGCTCTGGCATATGTCGAAAATCAGGAATCGTATCTACTAGGTTTTTGGTAAAACTAAAATCTAGTTCTTCAATTTCTGGAAAATAAAAGTCGAGTAAATGCCCTCTAATAGAATCATTGGCACTGAGCTTCCGTTCGCAGCCATTATTATGAAAAGATACTTCATCCCAGGTAGTTTTTGGTTGGCTTAAGTCCCAGGGTTCATCCCACTGGGGGCCATCAAATGACCAGTAAAACCTGAGTAACTCCAAGCTATCCTTATGGCAAAAGTCAATAGCGTCACCTGCTTGCCAGAAAGTGCGACTATCTTCTAAAAGGATAACGGTAGGATTGGGCTCATAGATCATGCCCATTGAGTTTTCGATATACAATTGTACAGTGATGCCATTGGTATCAATAGTCTCTAATTTTACAATATTATCGTTGCGTATTTCTCTAGTCTGTATCAAAGTGTCACCCATAGTATGACCTACAAGAAAGTCTAAAGTAGAAGAGTTGTAAGTAGGTAATGCATCTATCTTTTTATTGACCCAATTTATTTAGTAAGGATTTGTCAAGATATCGTGTTGACCGCAGAGTCCGTATGGGAGCAAGAGGTACATTATTAATACCAAAAGACCTAATTGCTTATGGCTTTTGTATGTACTATGAGTATTCATTATTTTTTTTTGTGTGTGCTGAGTACTCGTAATATAATATTTGAACAGCCTAAAATCAAAATATCATTATACAATTAACACTAATGTTTATATAGTATTTATTAAAAATTATAAATAAATGTAATGTATAAATTGTTGATGTGCAATATTTAAAGAGGTTTTAAGTGCTGTAATGCCTATTTAATCTTATCCATTTTTAACATTAGTTATTACATAGGTAATTTCATCGAAAGGCAACTTTCTATTGTGCCCGATGAACTTATTTTATATTACTGTTGTCTAAGTTTTGATGAGTACATATTGTAGCTCAACTAATAGATAGAATGACCAACTAAATGAGTAAATATCAACAGTTTTTAAAATGGTATGACAACTTTCAGATTAGTCGTTCTCCACAGATGAATCTGGTTTGGGGATTTTTTCTGTACCTGATAGTTGGCTTTGTATTATTATCGATTCCTTTATTTCATAAGGGTGATGTTTCTATATTAGATAATCTTTTTACCTCGACTTCAGCCGTCTCAACTACGGGATTGGCTACAGTTAATATCTATGAG